>NZ_JBSGEQ010000021.1:146716-165534 GCF_053602975.1 Nocardia sp. NPDC004278 | reverse complement strand
CGGTCCCATTCCGAACCCGGAAGCTAAGGCCACCAGCGCCGATGGTACTGCACTCGACAGGGTGTGGGAGAGTAGGACACCGCCGGAACATCCTTCACGATAGGGGACCCAAACTTTGGGTCCCCTATCGTCGTTTATGCACCTAAATCTAAGCCGTGCTCGGGGGCCGACCGCCGACACGTGATTGAATTCAGGGGTTCGACTACCTCTGGCGGAACCTAGAAAGGGGGCCACCGTGTCGGAACAGAACGACGGCCGGAAGTCCTTCCGGCGTGGCGGTCCTGAGCGCGGCTTCGGCCAGCGCAACGAGGGTCCTGACCGCGATCGAGGCAGTGCTTCTCGCGGCGACTCCACCGATCGAGGTAATTCCGGCGAACGCGCTGGCTTCAAACGCGGCGACTCCGATGACCGTGGTGGCTTCAAACGCGGCGGCACCGGTGGCCGCAGCAGCTTCAATCGTGGTGACTCCGACCAGCGTGGCGATTCCGGCGACCGCGGCTTTGCTCGCGGCGGTTCCGGTGAGCGCGGTGGCTTCAAGCGAAGTGGCGATTCTGGTGAGCGGGGCGGATTCGGCCGTAGTGACGCGGGTGACCGCGGTGGATCCCAGGACCGCGGCGGCTTCAATCGCCGCGAAGACTCGGGACAGCGTGGCGGTGGTTCCGGTGAGCGCGGTGGCTTCAAACGCGGTGGTGATGCCGGTCAGCGCAGTGACTCCGGTGACCGTGGTTACCGTCGCAGCTCGGGGGAGCGAGGCGATTCGGGCCGGGGTGGCTCCGGTGATCGCGGCAGTTTCAGCCGTGGTGATTCGGGTGATCGTGGTGGCTATGGCCGCGGTGGCTCGGGCGAGCGCGGTGGCTTCAGCCGAGGTGACTCCGGTGATCGCGGTGGCTTCAGCCGTGGTGGCTCCGGCGAGCGTGGGGGTTTCAAGCGGGGTGGCGACTCGGGTCAGCGCGGCGACGCCGGTGAGCGCGGCGGGTTCAAGCGGCGTGAGGATGCTGGTCAGCGCGGCGGTTTCGGTCGGGGCGGTGACTCCGGTGGCCGTGGCGGTTCGGGCCAGCGTGGCGGTTGGACGCAGCGCGGCGATGACTCGCAGGACCGCCGACGGGGCGGCGAAGGCGCACGCGCCGGGGGCGGCTCGGCGGATCGTCGTGCGCCGCGCCCAGAAGAGCCGGATCTGCCGGATGACGTTCAGGCGACCGATCTCGAAGTCGAGGTGCGCCGCGATCTGCTGAGTCTGGATAAAGGCAATGCCGAAACGGTCGCCCGCCACCTCGTGATGGCGGCTCGACTGATCGATGACGATCCGCGTCTTGCTCTGGCCCACGCGCGCGCCGCGCGCCAACGTGCCGGTCGCATTGCCGTGGTCCGCGAAACCGCTGGTGTCACCGCTTACCATGCGGGTGAATGGGCCGAGGCCCTTTCCGAACTACGTACCGCCCGCCGGATGTCCGGCGGCTCCGGTCTGCTTGCCGTGATGGCCGACTGTGAGCGCGGCCTCGGCCGCCCCGAACGCGCCATCGAATTGGGCCGCAGCGACGAGGCCCGCGCCCTGCGCGGTGATGAGGCCACCGAACTGCGCATTGTCGTCGCGGGCGCTCGCATGGACCTCGGCCAATACGACCAGGCCGTGGTCACCTTGCAAACCTCGGAACTGGACCCGTCCCGCACGGGCTCGGCCGCCGCGCGCCTTTTCTA
The DNA here is from genome assembly GCF_053602975.1 of Nocardia sp. NPDC004278. Classification (NCBI taxonomy): domain Bacteria; kingdom Bacillati; phylum Actinomycetota; class Actinomycetes; order Mycobacteriales; family Nocardiaceae; genus Nocardia; species Nocardia sp. NPDC004278. Next base: position 163,839 of record NZ_JBSGEQ010000021.1, on the reverse strand, counting down.
CGCTTACGCTGACGCATTGGTCGCAGCAGGCCGCACCGCCGAGGGCCTCACCTGGTTCCTCAACGCCGCCTCCGCCGACCTCGACGGTGAAACCGATGCCGAGGAACGCGCCGAAGAACTAACCGGCGATACCGACCTGTAGAGAATCGGGACGTCCGATACGGAGCCGCTGGTATCAGACGTCCCATCGACACGCGTCCCGCTCGAGGCTGTAGCCGTCGACGAACAATCGTCCGTCACCTTTGCTTCGAGCGCACGATCGAGCCACCTTTCCAATTGGTTCAGAATCTCTACGCGCAAGAATTCGATCAACGACATCACCGAGCACCGCTACTTCGCGTCGGATGCTCTGCGCCAGGGCGTGTGGTCGACGCGTCAGGACTCGTTGCTGAACAAGTCGATGGCGTCAGTTGCGGTGAGGGCGCGATCGAACCACTGGTCAAGTAGCGCATTATCTGTGCACGTCAACACGCGAGTACGAATCTCATCGGATACGGGGATTCCGTGTCGATCCAGTACTCGCAGAATGTAGTTGGCTCGAACTTCGGCACGCATGGCTTGGGAGGTGGGGGAACGGAAGAACGAGAGATCCAGGCTCATCAGCTTTCTCCAGATGTCGGCGGCTGGGCTGTCGCCGAGCCCTAGTTCGGTGAGCTCGGCGAAGATGTTGTGTTCGGGGGTTCCTCCAGTGCTCCGCAGTGCTGCGGCCAGCGTCTCCAGTATCGCACCGGCACATTCCTCCTTGGCATGCGTGATCGCCGACAATGTGGCGAGCGGGATGTCGGAGGCGGCGACCTCTACCTCGGTCACCGGTGGCACGTTGTGCGGCCCGAGAACGAGTGGATGAACGGTCAGGCTGGTCCATTGCGGCATACCGATCGGGAGCGGGCCTCGTGCCCAGCTCGCGGTTACTCGGTCCTGGCACACGACGAGGAGGACGATCGGTAGGACGTATTTCGCGTGCAGGAAGGCGACGTAATACGCCCAGGCTGCTGGTCTGGTCGGGTCGTGTTTGCTTTGAGCCTCGACGAGAAGCAGGAACTGTCCTTGTGCGGATGAGACTCGCAGTACGGTGTCGGCTCTTCGCTCGACCAGGGCGGGTTCGGTCAGATCTGTGGACAGCAGGAGCACTTCGAGCGGCTCGGGGAAGGGAAGCCCGAGAGCGCGGAAGGCGCGGGCGAATGTGCCCGGGTCGTGCTGGAAGAGGCGGTGCATTGCCTCGTGTTGAGAGCTGACCATGGCAGCCAACGTACGCTGGGAAATCGAAAATTTGTTCGATGGCGATCGGTGGGCAAGGTGACGGCGGCGAGTTGCTTCGACACGGTTGGTGATGTCGCGCAACGCGCTGGCGATCTGGGCGAGTGTTCGGAAAGTGCTTGGGGTGCACTGCCGGTCGATGCCCTCATTCTCCTGTCGGCGGGCTGGCGTAGGGTTCGAATGACTCGGTCGCTGCCGAGGAACCGTAGGCCCAGCGATCGAGCTGCCCCGGGGACACGGCAAGGTGCCGGTCGGTGACATGGAGTGAGAGTGGTGTGAAGCGGCTACGAGATCGGTATGAGGCCCTGCTGCTGGATCTGGATGGCACGCTGTATCGCGGGCCCGAGGTGATCGAGGGCGCGCCGGAGGCATTGGCGGATTTCGTTGTGCCGCAGCGACTTGTGTATGTCACGAATAATGCGAGTCGCGGTCCGGACGTGGTGGCCCGGCATTTGGTCGAATTGGGATTCGTGGGTGATACCGACGACGTCGTGACGAGTGCGCAGGCGGCGGCGCGGTTGTTGGCGGAGCGGCTCGATCCCGGCGCGACCGTATTGATCGTCGGCACCGATGACCTGGCCAACGAAGTGGACGCCGTCGGGCTGCGCTCCATCCGGCGCTTCAATGGCGCCGCGCCCGACGCTGTCGTACAAGGACATTCGCCCGAAACCGCCTGGCCGGACCTGGCCGAGGCGGCCTATGCATTGAGCGCGGACGCGCTGTGGGTCGCCGCCAATACCGATAAGACGCTGCCGAACGAGCGCGGACTGGCACCGGGCAACGGCGCCATGGTCGCCGCATTGCGCGCTGCCTCCGGCCGCGAGCCGCTGGTGGCGGGCAAACCCTATGCGCCACTGCTCGAGGATGCCCTGGTGCGCGCCGGAACGCGCAGCGCGCTGGTGGTGGGCGATCGCCTGGACACCGATATCGAGGGCGCTAACCGCGTCGGCCTCGAATCCCTGCTGGTCCTGACCGGCGTCAGCACCCTCGACGAACTGCGCGATGCCCCTGCGGACCGGATCCCTACCTATCTCTCGGAGTCGTTGGACGCACTGAATCACCCGCCGGTCGACGACGACCCGAGCGAGGGCGCCGCCGACTTGGCGGAACGCTTACGGCGTAACCCAGGACGAGCCGTAACGGTGCGCGCGTCCGGTTCGGAAATCCGATAGCGTTGAACCCACGATGACTACTCCGATGCCTCGCCCGAACGGACCCGGTACGCCCCAGCCCCATGGCCCCGGTACCTACGGTCCCGGCTCGAACGGACCCCGTCCCGGCCCGCATCTGCCGGGCGGACCAGGACGCCAGGAGCCTGCCGACCCCGCGAAGATTCGCGCCGAGATCGACGGGCTGCTGGCCGAACTCGATGCGCGTCCGGCCTGGACCGGAGTGGCGGCGACCCCGCCGACGACCGACTCCGATTCCGGCGCCGATATCACCCGGCGCGCCCGCATCCTGGAGCAGGCACATGAGGTGCTCGTCCAGGCCTTGGCCACGGTGGACAAGATCTGAGGTGGCCAGACGCGCGCGGGTGGACGCCGAATTGGTTCGCCGCGGATTGGCGCGATCGCGAGAACACGCGGTCGAGCTGATCGGTGCGGGCCGCGTCCTGATTGCTGGAACGGTAGCGGTGAAACCGGCGACCGCTGTGGAGGCGGGCACGCCGTTGATCGTGCGCGAGGAGCCCGACGAAGTGTCCTGGGCATCACGCGGTGCGCACAAGCTGCTCGGAGCGCTGGCGGCGTTCGAACCGCAGGGATTGACCGTCGCGGGTAAACGCTGCCTGGATGCCGGTGCGTCGACCGGTGGCTTCACCGATGTGCTGCTCTCGAGGCAGGCGCGGGAGGTCGTCGCGGTCGATGTCGGCTACGGCCAACTGATCTGGCGCTTGCAGAACGATGACCGGGTGCGAGTCCACGACCGCACCAATGTCCGCGCCATCACCCCCGAATCCATCGGTGGCACCGTTGAACTGGTGGTCGGTGATCTGTCGTTCATCTCGCTGACTCTGGTGCTGCCCGCGCTCGCGGCCTGCAGCGCTCCGGGCGCCGATCTGCTGCCCATGGTGAAGCCACAGTTCGAGGTCGGCAAGGAGCGGGTAGGCTCCGGCGGTGTGGTGCGTGATCCCGCACTGCGCGCGGAAGTGGTGTGCGATGTCGCGGCCGCCGCCGCCGAGTTGGGGTTGCGCACCGCCGGGGTGGTGGCCAGCCCGCTGCCCGGTCCCTCGGGCAATGTCGAATACTTTCTGTGGCTGCGTAAGGACGGGCAGTTCGAATACGACGGTGAGCAGGTCGCGGCTCTCGTTGAGCGTGCGGTTGAGGAGGGTCCACAGTGAACGCGCTGACACCGGCCGAATCCAGGGAGATTCTGCTGGTTTCGCATCCGGGCCGGGCGGAGATCATCGAGACCGCCCATCGCGTCGCGAAGATCTTCGCCGACGCGGGCATCGGATTGCGCGTGCTCGCGGACGAGGCGGACAGTACCCGGTTCGATACCGACTGTGCGCCGGGCGCGACGGCAGTGGCGGAACCGGGCGGATATCCCGCGAGTGTGGTCGAGCACTGCCCGGACGCGGCGGTCGGTTGTGAGATGGTCCTATCGCTCGGTGGTGACGGCACCTTCCTGCGTGCGGCCGAGTTGGCCAGGCCCGCCGGGGTGCCGGTGCTGGGAATCAACTTGGGTCGCATCGGATTTCTCACCGAGGCCGAGGCCGAGCATCTCGATGAGGCATTGGCGAGCGTGGTCCGCGGTGACTATCGCCTCGAACACCGGATGACCATCGATGTCACCGTTCGGGTGGACGACGAGATCGTCGAAACCGGGTGGGCGCTCAACGAAGCCAGCATCGAGAACGCTGCGCGGATGGGTGTGCTCGAGGTTGTCCTCGAGGTCGATGGGCGTCCGGTCTCGCAATTCGGTTGCGACGGCATCCTCATCTCCACACCGACCGGCTCGACCGCCTACGCGTTCTCCGCGGGTGGCCCGGTGGTGTGGCCGGAACTCGAAGCGCTGCTGGTAATTCCGAGCAATGCGCACGCCCTGTTCGCGCGGCCGCTGGTGACCAGTCCGGAGTCCAGGATCGCCGTCGAATCGGTTGCGGCGGGCCATGATGCGATAGTTTTCCTGGATGGCAGGCGGACCCTCGCATTGCCCAAGGGCGGGCGGCTCGAGGCGGTCCGCGGCGCCGAACCGGTGCGCTGGGTGCGGTTGGATTCCGCGCCGTTCGCCGACCGGATGGTGCGCAAGTTCCAATTGCCCGTGACAGGCTGGCGTGGCCGACGGCGAACGGAGAGCACACGTGCTGACAGAGATCAGGATTGACGGCCTTGGCGTCATATCGACGGCCACCGCGCAATTCCATGCCGGGCTCACGGTTCTGACCGGTGAGACCGGCGCCGGTAAGACCATGGTGGTGACCAGCCTGCACCTGCTCAGCGGGGCGCGGGCCGATGCGGGCCGGGTCCGGTTGGGTGCGGCGCGCGCCGTGGTCGAGGGACGGTTCACCGTCGACGAGGTGAATACGACCGCGCAGAAGCAAGTGCAGGAAGTACTGGAATCGGCTGCGGCCGAACGCGATGACGACGGCAGCGTCATCGCGATCCGCACTGTCGGCAGTGACGGACGCTCCCGCGCGCATCTGGGCGGGCGCGGTGTACCCGCCTCGGTGCTCGCCGATTTCACCGCACCGCTGCTGACCGTGCACGGCCAGAACGACCAACTGCGGCTGCAGCGTCCGGATCAGCAGTTGTCCGCGCTGGACCAGTTCGCGGCGGATGCGGTCGGCCCGCTGCTGCGTAAGTACCAGGTGCAGCGGCGATCCTGGCTGGCTGCCCGCACCGAACTGCTCGAACGTACGGCGCACAGTAGGGAACTCGCGCTGGAGGCCGACCGGCTCAAGCATTCGCTGGCCGAAATCGACGCCATCGCACCGGAACCCGGTGAGGATGTGCGCATTGTCGACGAGGTGCGTAGGCTCAGCGATCTGGATTCGCTGCGTGAGGCCGCCGCGGTGGCGCACGACGCATTGGCCGGTCCCGCCGATTCGCCCGAAGATGGTTCGGGCGCACTGGAATTGCTCGGCGCCGCGCGGGCCCGCATCGAATCGGCCGATGATCCGGCGCTGACCGGACTCGGTCCGCGACTCGGTGAGGCGATTGCGGTGATCGTCGATCTGACCACCGAACTCAGTGGCTATCTCGCGGATCTGCCTTCGGACCCCGGCGCTTTGGATTCGCTGCTCACCCGGCAGGCCGAATTGAAGTCGTTGACTCGCAAGTACGCACCGGATATCGATGGGGTGATCGCATGGGCCGATGAGGCGCGCACGCGTCTGAGCTCGCTCGATGTCTCCGAAGAGGCCTTGGCCGCATTGTCGGCGGAGGTGGATATCGCCGCGGAACGGGTTCGTGAGGCGGCCCGCAAATTGACTGCCGCGCGTACGAAGTCGGCGGGCAAGCTCGCCTCGGCGGTAAGCGCCGAACTCGGCGGCCTGGCAATGGGCAAGGCGAAACTCGAGGTCGTGGTGCGGCCGCTGCCCGCAAGCCCGCAGGACTCGGCGCCGCTGACGGTGGACGGTACGGAACTGCACGCGGGGTCGACTGGTGTCGACGAAGTGGAGTTCCGGCTCTCGGCGCATTCCGGCGCGCAGTCATTGCCCTTGAGCAAGAGCGCATCCGGCGGTGAGCTCTCGCGCGTGATGCTGGCACTCGAAGTGGTGCTCGCGAGTTCGGATCACGGCGCAACCATGGTTTTCGACGAGGTCGATGCCGGTGTCGGCGGCCGGGCCGCGGTCGAGATCGGTCGCCGATTGGCCCGGCTGGCCCGCACCCATCAAGTGATCGTGGTGACCCACCTACCGCAGGTGGCCGCTTTCGCCGACACCCATCTGGTGGTGGACAAATCCGATGACGGCAAGGGCAAGGTCAACAGCGGTGTCCGCGCCCTGACCAAGGACGAGCGCGTCATCGAACTGGCCCGCATGCTGGCCGGTCTCGACGACACCGAAACCGGCCGAGCCCATGCCGAGGAACTTCTGGAAACGGCCCGCGCCGAGCGCGCTCTCGCCTGACGACTGTTCAGCGCAGGGCTTTTTGCGCACCCTTGATGAACTGGTTGATGAGGTTCTTGAGGCCCAATTCGACGACCTTGGCGGGGACAGGAAGGCTGGGCTCGGACTCCATCGTGTAGGAGACCAGGGTGCCGTCATTGGCGTCGGCGAAGGTGATGGTGCCGACATGGCGCTTCACCGGCGCGCCTTTGACGATCTTGTACTCCATCAGCTCGCCGGGGACCAGCTTGGTGGTCTCCTCGACGATGCCGACTCCGCCCTTGCCGATCAGGTACTGCGCGCCGACGCCGTTCGGTGCAGGGGTGCCGGGCCTCTTCAATGTGAAGTCCACCGGAACGTACGGGTTGATACCCTCCCGCTCGGTGAAGAACTTGTAGACGACATCGCGCGGTGCCGCGATGACGACGTCGACGGTGCTGCTGGCCATAGTGTCTCCTCTTCGAGATATCTGTGACCGGCAGCATACGGGTACTGTCTGAGTTCGTCGTGAGCCCTGTCACACGGATCACATTGTGCCGGGCTTCTGTCGGTCGACTTCGAATCACGGCGGTGCCGTCGTCACGCTTGCGCTGGGGCCGTCATCCGACTGCCCGCATGGTGAACGGTCTGCGTCTCGGCTTGGCCAACGGCTGGCTCTTCCTGTTGGTCGCGGAGCTGATCGATTCATGACGGGGCGAAGTTTTGCTGATTGATAGCCAGAAAAGTGGGCGAACCGACATCATGTTGCTGGCAATCGCACTGCTCGCACTGCTCGGCAAGATCGGCGATGCCGTCTTCGCCGTCGTGGAACGCCGATTGGTTGCCGGCTGCTTCTGATCAGGGCCCGAGTTGGTAGCCGGGGGCGTGCCGCCTGTTATCACAGTGACGAATGTGGTAGATGGTGCGGCGCGCCTCCATCAATGGTTGAGAGTTTGCGGCGAAGATCGGGCCCATGAAGATGTTGGCGTTGTTGTCGAAGAACACCGAAGCGCTGCCCGGGCTAACCGGAATAGCTCGGGTTGACCGCAACACCAGGCGTTTGCTGAAGCGGGTCGGGCCCGGTGATGTCGTAATACTCGATGAGATGGATCTGGATCGGCTGACCGCCGATCGGCTGGTCGAGGCGGGCGTGGTCGCGGTGGTGAATACCTCGCCATCGATCTCGGGCCGCTACCCCAATCTGGGACCGGAAGTGTTGGTCGCCAACGGGATTCTGCTGCTGGACACGGTGAGTTCGGATGCGTTCAAGATCAAGGACGGCACCAAGGTCCGCATCGACGAGGGCGTCGTCTACGCCGACAAATTGGTCAAGAAGGTGCCAGAGGTTCTGGTCACGGGCATCGAGCTGACCGAATCCGATATCGCCGAGCGGATGATCGAGGCCCGCAACGGCCTGGCCGACCATCTGGAGGCCTTCGCGGGCAATACGATCGAGTTCATCCGCACCGAGAGCGCGCTGCTCATCGACGGCATCGGTGTGCCGGAACTCGAGCTGGAGATGAAGCATCGCCATGTGGTCGTGGTGGCCGACGGCCCGGACCATGCGCACGATCTCAAACGTCTGAAGCCGTTCATCAAGGAGTACGCGCCGATCATGGTGGGGGTCGGTCGTGGCGCGGATACGTTGATGAAGCAGGGGTACCGCCCCGATCTGATCGTCGGCGACCCGGACGAAATCACCACCGCCACCTTGAAATGCGGCGCCGAGATGATCCTGCCCGCCGATACCGACGGCCACGCCAAGGGGCTGGAACGCATCCAGGATCTCGGCATCGGCGCGATGACGTTCCCATCGTCCGGCGCAGCCTCCGATCTGGCCCTGCTGCTCGCGCACCACCATGGTGCGGCGCTGATCGTGGCCGCGGGCGCCGCCGCATCGCTGGACGACTTCTTCGATCGGGGCCGCCGCGACAGCAATCCGGCGACCTTCCTGACGCGACTAAAAATCGGCACCGAACTCGTGGATGCCAAGGCCGTCGCAACGCTCTACCGAAACCGGGTCTCCGGAACCGCCATCGCGATGGTCGTGCTAGCCGCCCTACTAGCGGTGATCGTGGTCATGATCGCCTCGCATACCGGTGCCGAGGCATTGGACTGGGCCACCGACATCTGGAATCGGTTCGCGCTATGGGCCCAGGGCCAGATAGGCGCGGGAGGGAACCGATGATTTCGTTTCGGCAGCATGCGGTTTCGATCGTCGCGATCTTCCTGGCCCTCGCGCTCGGCGTGGTGCTCGGCTCACAGACCGTGGCGGCGGACCTGCTGTCCGGACTGCGCGCGGATAAATCAGATCTACGCAAGCAACTCGATGTGGCCACCGATCGGAACCGACGGCTCACCGATGAAATGACTGCCGCGGACCGGTTCATCGCTGGTTCGGCGGGCCGGATCCTCGGCGCTACCCTCACCGACCGCAGCGTCATCGTCTTCACGACCCCCGACGCCGAACCCGCCGATGTCGAGGCGGTGGCGAAGGATCTGGAAACCTCCGGCGCCACCGTAACCGGCCGCATCGCACTCACCGACCCCTTCATCGATGCCGCCGAGGGCGACCGGATGCGCACCGCGATCACCAATGTCATTCCGGCGGGCGCGCAGCTGCGCACCGGACAGGTCGATCAGGGCAGTATGGCGGGCGATCTGCTCGGCCTGGTGCTGCTGCTCGACCCCGCGAACGCACAACCGCGCAGCACCCCGCAGGAGCTGAGCCTGGTGCTCGAGACATTGCGCGGCGGCGGGTTCCTCGCCTATGGCGACACTCCGGCGCACCCCGTCAACCTCGCGGTGGTCGTCACCGGCGCTGGCGCGAAGTCCAGCGAAAACGGTCAGGGCAGCAATATCGCCCGGTTCACCGGCGCGCTGCGCGGCCGCGGCGCGGGTGTGGTGCTCGCTGGCCGATCCGGTGCCGCCGACAATCCGGGCCCCATCGCGATCATCCGCTCCGACGCCGCGCTGGCCACCGCGGTCACCACCGTCGACAATCTGGACCGCGAGATCGGGCGCGTCACCACCGTCCTGGGACTGAGCGAACAGCTCAACGGCGGTGCGGGCCGATACGGAACCGGAACCAAGGCGACCTCCCTCACAATCAACACCTCTCCGCAGAGCTGATCCGCGCTCTGGTTAGCCCGAGACCGATCCGGATTCGGCCGATTCGACCACTGCGCACGAGATCTCCGAGCGCCGTTCGCAATCCGGCTCATTTCCGAGTGGCCGCAGCGCATCCGAGGTAAGCGGCGAGCCGCGGTTGCTCGGAACGGGGCACCATCGGGCCGCGACACACGGCACCGGACGCTCGGCCGAGCCTAGGCAGCGACTTGGTGGCAAACGTGCGTGGCGGGTGATCAGACCAGCATTTTCGTGTTACCGTGAAGACCCGTGGGTCATACACGGAATCAGGCGCGAACGGCCACGAAGCACATCTTCGTCAGCGGTGGTGTCGCCTCCTCATTGGGTAAGGGTCTTACCGCCTCCAGCCTCGGTCAGCTGCTGACCGCGCGCGGACTGCGGGTGACCATGCAGAAACTCGACCCGTACTTGAACGTCGATCCGGGCACCATGAATCCGTTCCAGCACGGAGAAGTGTTCGTCACCGAAGACGGCGCCGAGACCGATCTCGATGTCGGTCACTACGAACGGTTCCTCGATCGGGACCTGTCCCGGGACGCGAACGTGACTACCGGGCAAATCTATTCGTCGGTGATCGCCAAGGAGCGGCGCGGCGAATATCTCGGTGACACGGTCCAGGTGATTCCGCACATCACCGACGAGATCAAGAGTCGCATACTCGCCATGCAGGGCCCGGATTTGCAAGGGCAGGTGCCCGATGTGGTGATCACCGAAATCGGTGGCACCGTCGGCGATATCGAATCGCAGCCCTTCCTCGAGGCGGCTCGGCAGATCCGCCACGACGTGGGCCGGGACAATGTGTTCTTCCTGCACGTATCGCTGGTGCCCTACCTCGCGCCCTCGGGTGAGCTCAAGACCAAGCCGACCCAGCACTCGGTGGCCGCGCTGCGCAATATCGGTATCCAGCCCGACGCACTGATCCTGCGCTGCGATCGTGACGTGCCCCAGGCGCTCAAGAGCAAGATTGCGCTGATGTGTGACGTCGATGTCGATGCCTGCATCTCTACCCCGGACGCGCCGTCGATCTATGACATTCCCAAGGTGCTGCACCGCGAGGGCCTGGACGCCTATGTGGTGCGCAGGCTCGGGCTGCCGTTCCGGGACGTGGACTGGACGGTATGGGGCGATCTGCTCGATCGGGTGCATCAGCCGCGGGAGACGGTCGAGGTCGCATTGGTCGGCAAGTACGTCGATCTGCCCGATGCGTACCTGTCGGTCACCGAGGCATTGCGCGCGGGCGGGTTCGCCTCGCGGGCCAAGGTGAATATCCACTGGGTGCAGTCCGACGAGTGCGCGACGCCGGCAGGCGCGCAGGCCGCTTTGCGCGATGTGGACGCGGTGCTCATTCCCGGTGGATTCGGTATTCGCGGCATCGAGGGCAAGGTCGGCGCGATCACCTACGCCCGCACCCGCGGGCTGCCATTGCTCGGGCTCTGCCTCGGTTTGCAGTGTGTGGTCATCGAGGCCGCGCGCTCGGTCGGTCTGGCCGAGGCCAATTCGGCCGAATTCGAGCCGGACACACCACATCCGGTGATCTCCACCATGGCCGACCAGAAGGACATCGTGGCCGGTGAGGCCGATCTCGGTGGCACCATGCGCCTCGGCGCCTACCCGGCCACGCTGCTGAAGGGGTCGGTTGTCGCGCAGGCCTACGGCACCGAGCAGGTCTCGGAGCGGCACCGGCATCGCTATGAGGTGAACAACGCCTACCGGGACAAGATCGCCACCAGCGGTCTGAAGTTCAGCGGCACCTCGCCCGACGGGCATCTGGTCGAATTCGTCGAGCTGCCCGCGGACAAGCACCCGTTCTTCGTGGCCACCCAGGCCCATCCCGAACTCAAGAGCCGCCCGACCCGGCCACATCCACTGTTCGCGGCGCTGATCTCCGCGGCGTTGAAATATAAACTGGCCGAGCGGCTTCCGGTCGATATCCCGGACGAAGAGTTCGCGAACGCAGATCAGGCATCGTAAATGAGTGATAACGGGGGAGCCCGGCCGGGCAGTCACGATTTCGAGACAGTGGCGAGCAAGACCGTGTACAGCGGCGCGATTCTCGCATTGCGGCTGGACGAGGTGGCCATGCCGGGCGGGCGGGTGGTCGAACGCGAGGTGATCGAGCACCATGCCGCGGTCGCGGTCGCGGCCATCGATGACGCCGACAATGTCGTGTTGATCAGGCAGTATCGGCATCCGATCGGCGTTCGACTGCTCGAGTTGCCCGCGGGTCTGCTCGACGTACCCGGTGAGGATCCGCTCGAAGCGGCCAAGCGCGAATTGGCCGAGGAGACCGGATTGGCCGCCAGGGAATGGGCGGTGCTGGTGGATGTCGCGCTCTCGCCCGGCTTCACCGATGAGGCGCTGCGGGTGTACTTCGCGCGCGGCCTGTACGAAACCGACCGGCCCGAACCGGAGTTGGAGGAGGCGGATCTCGAACTGGTCCGCATGCCGGTCGAGGAGGCTGTGCGGGCCGCGTTGGCCGGTGAGATCGTCAATGCCACGGCGGTTGCCGGTGTGTTCGCCCTTGCCGCCGCCCGGGCGGGCGGGACCGAACTGCGTCCCGCCGACGCGCCGTGGCCGGGACAGTCGACCGCGTTCCTGCGCCGCAAGGCGGCGCGGCAACAGTCCGAAGACTGACGAGGGTGCTCGCGCGCGAACTGGAGGCCTATCTCGACCATCTCGCGGTCGAGCGCGGCGCCGCGCGCAACACCCTCGGCGCCTATCGCCGTGATCTCGACCGGTATCGGGATTTCCTGACCGGACGCGGCATTACGGCGCTCGAGCAGGTCGGCGAATCCGATGTCGCGGAATTCACCATGGTGCTGCGGGCGGGCGGGGCCGCCCACCCGCCGCTGGCCGCCAGTTCGGTCGCCCGTGCGCTGATCGCGGTGCGTGGGCTGCATCGTTTTGCTGCCGCAGAGGGAATGACGAGCACAGATGTCGCACATACGGTGAAACCGCCCGCGCCGGGCCGCCGGTTGCCGAAAGCCCTACCGTACGACCAGGTTCTGCGGTTGCTGGAGGCCGCGGGAGGCGGGCCGATCGGCGATGCCGAGGCGAATGGGGCCGGAACCGATGGCGGGCCACGCGGATTGCGCGACCGCGCACTGCTCGAGTTGCTGTATTCGACCGGTGCGCGGATCTCGGAGATGGTCGGACTCGATGCGGACGACCTCGACACCGAGGAGCGTGCGGTGGTCTTGCACGGTAAGGGCGGCAAGCAGCGGATGGTCCCGATCGGCAGGCCCGCGCTCGCCGCGGTCGAGGCGTACCTGGTGCGCGGGCGGCCGGTGCTCGCCGCCAATGGAAAAGGCACTGCGGGTGCGCTGTTTCTCAACGCACGCGGCGGACGGCTGTCGCGGCAGAGTGCCTGGCAGGTGCTGCAGACCGCCGCCGAACGTGCCGGTATCGGCGCCACCGTATCCCCGCACACCCTGCGTCATTCCTTCGCAACACATCTACTCGACGGCGGCGCCGATGTGCGTGTGGTCCAAGAACTTCTGGGGCACGCCTCGGTGACCACCACGCAGATCTACACCCTCGTCACCGTGAACACCCTGCGCGAGGTCTGGGCCACCGCCCACCCGCGTGCCCGCTAGCCAGCGCGCTTTTCGGTGTGGCTTTGTCCGATGAATCCGGGTGCGGCGGACAAGTAAGGTGTGCGGGGCGGATCCGCGCACCGGGTATCGTCCGGGTCGATATCGGTTTCGACGGCGAACCGGATCGGCGTCAGGGGAGTGAACGCTTGTGCAGGTAAACGTGGGTGTCGCGTGTCCGAGCGTGGGTCTTGCGCTGTCAAGCGGTAGCGTCTATCGAGAGCTGGACCGTACGAAAGCGAGGTCGGGCCTGATCGGCCTCGCTACGCTCGGGCAGATGATGCCGGAGTCGGGCGAAGGCAACGGGCAGGAACGTATAAGGAGCAGCGGATCGTGACGACAGCCGGTGCGGCAGAGCCGCCGATGGGTGCTGGGGCGCAGCCGCTTACGGGTCCCCGGATGGGTCCGTACTCGGAGGCCGCGGCGGAGACGCTGTGGGGCAACGGCGCCGAACCCGTCCCTGAAGACGCGACGCTCGGTCCCACCGGGCGTCCGCTGCGTATCGTGCCCGAGCCGCCACCGGTCGAGCGGCACGGCGATGCCCTCATTGTGGCCATGTGCAATCAGAAGGGTGGTGTCGGCAAGACCACCTCGACCATCAACCTCGGTGCCGCGCTCGCGGAGTTCGGCCGTCGGGTGCTGCTGGTCGACCTGGATCCGCAGGGTGCGCTGTCGGCGGGACTGGGTGTTGCCCACCACGATCTCGATCTGACCGTGCACAACCTGCTGATCGGATCCAAGGTCTCCATCGACGACGTCCTCATGGAGACCCGCGTCGAGAATCTGCATCTGCTGCCGAGCAATATCGATCTGTCGGCCGCGGAGATCCAGCTGGTCAACGAGGTCGGCCGGGAACAGACCCTGGGCCGTGCACTGGAACCGGTGCGCGACCGCTACGACTACATCCTCATCGACTGCCAGCCCTCGCTCGGGCTGCTGACGGTGAATGCGCTGGCCTGTTCCGATGGCGTGATCATTCCGATGGAATGCGAATACTTCTCGCTGCGTGGGCTGGCGCTGCTCAACGACACCGTGGAGAAGGTGCGCGACCGCCTCAACCAACGGCTGAGCCTGTACGGCATCGTGGTGACCATGTTCGATGCGCGGCTACTACATTCGCGCCAGGTCATGGCGCGCGTCGTCGAGGTCTTCGGCGATCTGGTGTACGACACGGCGATCGCGCGGACCGTGCGCTTTCCCGACGCCAGCGTCGCGGGTGAACCGATCACCACATGGGCACCGAAATCCGGTGGGGCCGAAGCATATCGGGCGATGGCGCGGGAAGTCATCCACCGGTCCGGCCGGTGATCGGCGGTACTGAACCGGCGCCATCGACGAATGCGAATACGCTCGGCTCGGAGTCTGGTGAGTTCGCCGATCAGGGCTCCGGCGCCGGGCGTGCCATGTCGGCCGACCATGCGGGTGCGCGTGATTCCGCTGCCGCACAAGATGATCTCCCTGGTAGACCTGGAAATGAGGGGGAGTCGGCGGTAGTGCAGGGGGGTTCCGAGGCGGCGCTGGGGGCACTTGGTGCTGCGCAGGTGGATGCGGCTGTGCACGAGGTTCCCGGGGGCGAGCGTGATTCCGATGTCGCGCAGCACGATCGTGTCGGCAGACCGAGCGGCGGTGCGGACGCGTCGCGCGGTGATGCCAATGCCCGGCGTGCTGCAGACGCTGGTGCGGACGATGTTCCTGCGGCGCGGCGCGCTTCCGGTGGCGCACCGGGCGCGGCCTCGGCACCGGCCGATTCCGGCGTTGTACCTGGTGATCCGGTTGCTGGATCGGCCGACCCGGCTGGCGCCGATGCGGCATCGGCGCGGCAGGCGGGGTTTCAGCTGCGGCTGAGCAACTTTCAAGGGCCGTTCGATCTGCTGTTGAATCTGATCAGTTCGCGCAAGCTCGATGTCACCGAGGTTGCGCTGCATCAGGTGACCGATGAATTCATCGCCTACACCAAGGCCTTGACCGCGAGCATCGGGCAGCAGGACACGCTGCGCGCCGACAAGATTCTGGATCAGACCACCGAATTCCTGGTCGTTGCGGCCACATTGCTCGATCTCAAGGCGGCCCGGCTGCTGCCATCGGGTGAGGTGACTGACGCCGAAGATCTCGAACTCCTCGAGGCGCGCGACCTGCTCTTCGCCCGGCTGCTGCAATACCGCGCGTTCAAGCAGGTCGCCGAACTGCTCGGCGAATTGGAAGCGGTCGCGCTGCGCCGCTACCCGCGCGCGGTCGGCCTGGAGGAGCGCTTCGCCGACCTGCTGCCCGAGGTTACGCTGGGGGTGGACGTACACGAATTCGCCGCGATCGCCGCCGCGGCCTTCCGGCCCCGGCCGGCGCCCAAGGTCGGACTCGACCATCTGCACCAGCACGCCTTCTCGGTTGCCGAACAGGCCGCGCTGGTGCTCGAACAGCTCAAACTGCGCGGACCGGGCGGCTGGACCACCTTCGGCGAACTGGTCGCCGACTGCGAAGTGCCGATCCAGATCGTCGCCCGCTTCCTGGCCCTGCTCGAGCTGTACCGAGGCAAGACCATCGAGTTCGACCAACCCGACCCGCTCGGCCCGCTCTCGGTGAGCTGGACCGGCGACCCGAAGGACGAGACCGCCGACACTGTGACCATCGAGGAGGACTACGGGTGAGCGAGCGCACCATGTCACAGCGCACGACGGAACCGGGCGCTAGCGGGGCGCGGTCGTGAGCGAGGAGTTCGGTGAGCGCACTACGGACGCCGCGGCATCGGTGGAGTACGACGGTGTCGTCGTTGGCGAGAGTGCGGGGACAAGTGATGCCCAGGAGAGCGCGGCGATCGTGGCGGGCAAGCGCTCCGAGGACGCGGCTCCTACTGATGATGGGGCGACGAGTGCGGACGAGTTGTCGCCGAGTGGCCTTGGCGGCCGAATCGACGACACCGCACCGTCGAGTGCGTTGGGCGCAGTGCCCTCTGATGTGGCGGGAGAGGATGCCGACGAGTTGGCGTCTAATGAACGCGGCGATAGCGCGGCTCCCTCCGATGCGGAGTCTTCGGCTGCAGATGAGCTGTCGCCGAGTGGCCCTAGCAGACGAACCGATGGTGACGCACCGTCGAGTGCACCAAGTGATGAGCCGTCCGGTGTGAGCGCCGAAGGCGGGAAATCGGCCGTGGCGGCGCGATCGACCGAGAATGTGTCGGCTTCGGACAAGACAGTGGCGGACCTCACGCCGGAGCCGTTGGACGATGACGAATTCCGATCGGCGTTGGAGGCGATGCTGCTCATCGTGGATGCTCCGGCGCCGGTAGAACTGCTGGCCGACGCGTTGCGGGACAGCCCGGCGCGAGTGGAGCGGGCACTGCTCGCGATGTCGGCGGAACTGTCCGCGCGGGCCAGTGGCATCGACCTGCGTTTCGTAGGTGACGGCTGGCGCTTCTATACTCGCAGCGAGTACGCGCCATATGTGGAACGGATGCTGCTCGACGGTGCGCGTTCGAAATTGACACGGGCGGCATTGGAAACACTGGCGGTGGTGGCATACCGCCAACCGGTGACCCGGACCAGGGTCAGCGCGGTGCGCGGCGTGAACGTCGACGGCGTGATGCGAACCCTGCTGGCTCGCGGACTGATCGCTGAGGCCGGGGTGGACCCGGAGACGAACGGCACGCAGTACCGCACGACCGAACTGTTCCTGGAACGGATCGGACTCGCATCGCTGACCGACCTGCCGCCACTGGCGCCCCTACTGCCGGGCGTCGACCTGATCGACGAGATCAACGAGAGCCTGGAGACGGACCCCCGTTACACCAGGCTGAAGAAATCCGCCGAGACCGATTTGGATCTCGGTACCGAAGAAGACTGACAGGACAACATGAATACGCCCGCTCGCCGAGATGGCACACCGGATCGTAGGAACAGAAGCGACCAGCCCCGACGGGGCGGCGCAGACCGAAGCACACGCGACGCGCGTTCGGCGCAACGGGGAGGTACGCGGCGCGGGGCCGAATGGGGCGGCTCCTCGCACGGGGGCAGTGGCTACCGGGGAGATTCACACAGCGGCGGCGATCGCGGCTACCGCGGTTCGTCCCGAGACGACCGCGGCTCCGCACGCGGCTCGGGCTA
>NZ_JBSGEQ010000021.1:0-146616 GCF_053602975.1 Nocardia sp. NPDC004278 | reverse complement strand
CCGCGGCTCGTCGCAGGGCGATCAGCGTGGCGGTCACCGCGGTGCCGGGCAGGACGACGGCTACCGTGGCTCCGCACGCGGCTCGGGCTACCGCGGCTCGTCGCAGGGCGATCAGCGTGGCGGTCACCGCGGTGCCGGGCAGGACGACGGCTACCGTGGCTCCGCACGCGGCTCGGGCTACCGCGATTCGTCGCAGGGCGATCAGCGTGGCGGCGGTCACCGCGGTGCCGCACCGAGCGGCGGATACGGTTCCACGCGAGGTGGCGCCGATCGGCGTGGTTCCTCGTCGCAGGGCGGCGGCTACCGCGGCTCGACGCAAGGAGACAGCGGCTACCGCGGTTCCTCCCAGGACAGCGGCTACCGCGGTTCGTCGCAGGGCGGTTCGGGTTACCGCGGTTCGTCGCACGGCGCCAGCTCCGATCAGCGCGGTTCGCGTGGTGACGCCTATCGCGGTGCCGCACAGGGCGGCTCGGCCCCGCGTGCCACCGGTTCGCGCGGTTACACATCGGGAAGCGCTGCGCAGCAAGGTAATCCGTCGCGTCGCCCGGCTTCGGCCGCGATGTCCGCACCCGTCGGTAAGAAGGCCAAGGCCCCGAAGCCGCAGAAGAAGGTCGTCGCCGCCCCGCTGCTGAGCAATGCCAAGCCCGCCAAGCGCCAGCATGTCGATCAGCCCGCCGAGGGCGGCCACGAGAAGATGCCGTGGGGCGAGGGCGAACGGCTGCAGAAGGTGCTGGCCAAGGCCGGTGTCGCCTCGCGCCGCGCGGCCGAGGAGATGATCGCCCAAGGCCGAGTCGAGGTCGACGGCGCGATCGTCACCGAACAGGGCCTGCGGATCGATCCGCAGCAGGCGGTGGTTCGCGTCGACGGCACCCGCGTCATGGTGCGCGAGGAGTTGGTCCACCTCGCGCTGAACAAGCCCAAGGGCTGGCAGTCCACCATGTCCGACGATCTGGGCCGTCCGTGTGTCGGCGATATTGTTGCCGAACGCATCGCGGCCGGTCAGCGCCTGTTCCACGTCGGTCGGCTCGACGCCGACACCGAGGGCCTGCTGCTGCTCACCAATGACGGCGATCTCGCCCATCGGCTTATGCACCCGTCGTTCCAGGTGGAGAAGACCTATCTGGCAACGGTCAATGGTGAGGTCCACAAGGGGATCGGCAAGCGCCTCAGGGACGGTGTCGAACTCGAGGACGGTCCGGCCAAGGTGGACAAGTTCCAGGTGCTGGAGATCAATGAGGGACGTTCGCTGGTCAAGATCGTGTTGCACGAAGGGCGCAAGCACATCGTGCGCCGACTGCTCGACGCGGTCGGCCATCCGGTGACCCGGTTGGTGCGCACCAATATCGGTCCGGTCGCGCTCGGCGATCAACGGCCTGGCACGCTGCGCGTGATCGGTCGCGATGAAGTCGGCAAACTCTATGAGGCGGTGTCGTTGTGAACGGTGTAGAGATTCCCGTGGAGGTCCCTGCGATGGTTGATGGCACCACGCCGCTGGTCGTTGCCATGGACGGGCCTTCGGGCACCGGCAAATCCAGCGTCTCGCGTCGATTGGCCACCCGGCTCGGCGCCAGCTATCTGGATACCGGTGCCATGTACCGCGTCGCGACGCTGCGCGTGCTGCGTGCCGGTGTCGAGCTGAGCGATGCGGCCGAGATCAGTGCCGCGGTCAAGGAGTTGCCGCTGACCATCGGCACCGATCCCAGCCGCGAGGTGATCCTGCTCGATGGTGAGGACGTCTCCTCGGAGATCCGCGGCAATGCCGTCACCAAGGCGGTGTCCGCGGTGTCCGCGGTGGCCGAGGTCCGCGATCTGCTGGTCGCGATGCAGCGTGAAATCGCTTCTGCCGCATCGCGAATCGTGGTCGAGGGACGCGATATCGGCACCGTCGTGCTGCCGGAGGCGGACGCCAAGATCTACCTCACCGCCTCCGCCGAGGCCCGCGCCCAGCGCCGCAACCAGCAGAACATCGCCGAAGGCCGCGGCGACGACTACGAGGCCGTGCTCGCCGAT
Organism: Nocardia sp. NPDC004278; assembly: GCF_053602975.1. Classification (NCBI taxonomy): domain Bacteria; kingdom Bacillati; phylum Actinomycetota; class Actinomycetes; order Mycobacteriales; family Nocardiaceae; genus Nocardia; species Nocardia sp. NPDC004278. The sequence goes on along the minus strand of NZ_JBSGEQ010000021.1, from coordinate 144,606 downwards.
GTGCAGCGGCGCGACACCCTCGACTCCACCCGCACGGTGTCCCCACTGCGTCCGGCCGACGACGCGGTGCTGGTCGACACCAGCGAGCTGAATATGGATGAGGTCATCGACGAGCTGTATCGCGTTGTGGTGCGGCAGGTTTCGGTTGGCCGGACGGGAAGTGCACAGTGACTGAGGACGTGCTCGCGGGCGACGGCGTCTGGAGCGACGAATCTGATTGGGAGATGGCCGATCTCGACGAGTTCGGTGACGAAGAACATATCGCCATGCCGACCGTCGCGGTCGTCGGGCGCCCGAATGTCGGCAAGTCGACCCTGGTGAACCGGATTCTCGGACGCCGCGAGGCCGTCGTCGAGGATATTCCGGGAGTGACCCGCGACCGCATCTCCTACGAGGCGAGTTGGGCGGGTCGGCGTTTCCTGGTGCAGGACACAGGTGGCTGGGAGCCCGATGCCAAGGGCCTCCAGCAGTCGGTCGCCCGCCAGGCCGAACTGGCCATGGAGACCGCCGATGCGATCCTGCTGGTGGTCGACGCCGTCGTCGGCGCGACCGCGACCGACGAGGCCGCGGTGAAGAAGCTGCGCCGCTCCAAGATCCCGGTGCTGCTGGTCGCCAATAAGGTCGACGACGAGCGCGTCGAGGCCGAAGCGGCCGCGTTGTGGTCGCTGGGCCTCGGCGAACCGCGCATGGTCAGTGCCTCGCACGGCCGCGGCACCGGCGACCTGCTCGATGACGTACTGGAGGTCCTTCCGGAGACGCCGCGCGAAGGCACCGGCGGCACCGGCCCACGCCGGGTCTCGCTCGTCGGCAAGCCGAATGTCGGCAAGTCCAGCCTGCTCAATAAGCTCTCCGGCGACGAGCGCTCGGTGGTGCACGATGTCGCGGGTACGACCGTCGACCCGGTCGACTCGCTGGTCGAGTTGGGCGGCAGGATCTGGAAGTTCGTCGACACCGCGGGGCTGCGGCGCAAGGTTTCCCATGCCAGCGGTATGGAGTTCTACGCGTCGCTGCGCACCAAGGCGGCATTGGAGGCCTCCGAGGTCGCGATCATGCTGATCGATGCTTCCGAGCCGATCACCGAACAGGACCTGCGGGTGATCAGCATGGTCGCCGATTCCGGTCGCGCGCTCGTGCTCGCCTTCAATAAGTGGGATCTGGTCGACGAGGACCGCCGCCTGCAGTTGGACCGGGAAGTGGACCGCGACCTGGTCCGGGTGCCGTGGGCGCAGCGCGTCAATATTTCCGCGCATACCGGCCGCGCCGTTCAAAAACTGGTGCCCGCCATGGAGACCGCGCTGGAATCCTGGGATAAGCGCATCCCCACCGGTCGCCTGAACAACTGGCTCAAGGAAGTCATCGCGGCCACACCGCCGCCGATGCGCGGCGGCCGCCTGCCCCGCGTCCTGTTCGCCACCCAGGCGACCACCCGCCCGCCAACGTTCGTGCTCTTCACGACGGGCTTCCTGGAGGCCGGATACCGCCGCTTCCTGGAGCGCCGTCTGCGCGAGGAATTCGGGTTCGATGGATCCCCGGTCCGCATCTCGGTGCGTGTCCGGGAAAAGCGCGACCGCAAGAAATAACCTCCGCGCCTCGCCGACAGAACGGACGCCGCTGCGAAGCAACGGCGTCCGTTCTGGTCTCTCGCGCATGCGAAACACCTGACTTCGGCAAACCTCGAGTGAACTTCGGTACTCGGGTTTAGTTTGGTATTCGACCAATCTGCTTCGTGTAGCGAAGCGAACTCCTTTGAGTTCGAATGCCGAGGCCTGCCCCGGACCGTTCGACCAGCAGGCCATCGCCAACATGGCCCCGACCTGGTCAGGAGTCGAGTTCAGAGTGTTGCCGCAGTCGATCCATCCGATGTCCATAGTGCCCCGCCAACTATCAGGTAGGAGGTGCCCATGACTCGTGATTCGGAGTTCATCGTCATCCCCCTGCGCACCGATGCCGCCGACGGAGATTCGCCCATCGGTTACTGTCCATTGCATCGGGGGGCCGAGCAGGCCGAGCACAATCGGAAATTGATCGATCTGCTCGGGGCGGTGGCGGCGGGGGACCGCGACGCCTTCACCGAGTTCTATCGCGAGACCAGTCACCGCGTTTTCGGTATGGCGGTGCGCGTCCTGCGCAGCCACGCCGAGGCCGAAGAGGTTGTGCAGGAGGTATATCTGCAGGTGTGGTCGCAGGCCGAACGCTACAACCACACCCTGTCCAGCCCGATGGGCTGGCTGATGACGTTGGCGCATCGGCGCGCGGTGGACCGCGTTCGCCGCGAGCGCGCCGCGTCGACCCGCGACATCGTCTACGGGCATACGCATTTGGGACGTGATCACGACGTCGTCGCCGAAGCGGTCGATCAGCATCTCGATGCGGAGGCCGTGCTCGGCTGTCTGCAGACCTTGACCGAGATGCAGCGGGAGGCGCTGGCGTTGGCGTACTACAGCGGACGAACCTATCCCGAGGTGGCCGAACAGCTGGCGGTCCCGCTGCCCACAATCAAGAGCCGGATCAGGGACGGGCTCAAGCGTCTCGCACACTGTCTGTCCGGAGGTGACAATTGATGAGCGACCACGACCGACCGGCCGCGGACTTGCTCGACCTGGCTTACCCGTATGCACTGGATTCGCTGGACACGATCGAGCGCAGACGTATCGAACGCCGGTTGGAGGATGTGGACGAGGCCACCGCCGCCGAGTTCGCCACCACGGTGTACGACCTGCGGGAAGTGCTGGCCTCGCTCACCGTTGTCGACGCCATGGCGCCGCCGCCAGAGCTCGAGAATGCACTGCTGCGGGCGCTCGACCAATCTCTGGGTACCGATAACCACCCTGTCCGCCACCGCTGGCGCGGGCGGTTGGGCTGGGTGACGGCGGCCGCCGCGGTGATCATGACGCTCGGTGCGGGCGTCGCGATGGTGATGCTGCACTCCACGTCAGCTCCCGCGCGCGGCGTGAGCACGGAGTTGATGCTCGCGCAGCCCGATTTGCGGACGCGGTTGATCCCGGTGTCCTTCGGCGGCGCGCTCACGGTGCGGACTTCCGCCGGGATCGCCACCGCGATGGTGAGTTTCGACGGTATTCCGGCACCACCGGATGGGCGCACCTATCAGGTCTGGCTGGTGTCCGCGGACGGGGTACCACATTCGGTCGCGGTGGTGGTGTCGGCCGCCGCTCCGTCGGTGCTCACCCGCTTCGATACCGTCGATACCCTGGCCATGACGGTCGAACCCACAGGTGGTTCCGCCCGGCCGACCAGCACACCGATCGTGAGCCTCGGACTCGCCTGAGCTTCGCCGAGTGAGGCGTTGCGCCGCCGTGCGGTCAGCGGAAGTCGGCGCGGTGGTCGGATACCCATTCGGCCAGCGACCGCGCCGGGCGACCGGTGAGGTCGGCGACGGTAGCGGTGGTTTGTGGTCGTGGTGCGCTCATCATCTTGTCGTAGCCGTCGAGCAGGACCTCGATGAATGAGTCGGGAAAGGATTTGTCGGCGAGCAGCCGCTGCCGGGCCTGTTCACGGGTGAGCTCGGCCCAGCGCAACGGTCGCCCGAGTACTTCGCCGATGACCCGCACCTGCTCGACCCGGGTGAGCACTTCCGGTCCGGTCAGCGTGTAAGTGGTTCCGGCATGGCCGTTTTCGGTGAGTGCCCGGGCCGCTACGGCCGCCATATCGGCCTCGTGGATCAGGCTCATCGGCAACGCGCCATGGCTGCCGTGCACGATGTCGCCGGTGCGGATCTGATCGGCCCACCAGAGCGTGTTGACGGCGAAGGTGCTCGGCCGGATCACCACCGATTCGATGCCGCAGTCGTGCACCAGCCTTTCCTGGTCCTCGAAACTCAGGTCCGGGATGCCGCCGGTGCCGAGGAACACCACGCGATGGGCGTACTCGGCGATGATGTCGAGCGCCTTCGGTAGTTGTGCGCCGGTATGCAGCGGCCATAACAGGAACACCGCGTCGATTTCGTCGAGGCAGCCGATCAGGGTTTCGGGTTGGGACAGTTCGGCGCGTACTACCTGTACGTCGGCCGGGAATTCGACGGTCGCCGGGTTGCGTGTGCCTGCGCGCACGTGGTGACCGGCCGCCCGGAGTTGGGCGACGAGTTGCTTGCCGACATTTCCGCTGGCGGCGAGGACGAGGATGTTCTTGGCCATGCCACGATCGTGCGGATCGGGGAGTGGTATCCACCAGAGTTAGGCCAATATCACTGGAAACCGTCAGAAATGGAGATCTGATGATGGATATCGTCGATCGGGGCATTATCCACGCGCTGCAGATCGATGGCCGGACGTCCTTTCGAACCATTGCCGAACTTCTCGACATCTCCGAGAACACCGTCGCCCGTCGCTATCGTCAGCTCCGAAATACCCACGCGCTCAGGGTGATCGGACTGGTCGACGGCCGACGTCTCGGCTACGTCCAATGGACGATCCGATTGCGCTGCACTCCGGACGCCGCCGGATCGGTCGCAAAAGCCCTTGCGGCCCGTGACGATACGTCGTATGTCTATCTGCTCTCCGCCGGGACCGAGGTGTCCTGCACGGTGCAGACCCGCAGTACGGAAGAGCAGGAAACGCTACTGCTGCAAAAACTTCCACGCACCAGTCGAATCGTTGGCATGTCCGCCCACCTGCTGTTGCGCGGATTCATGCTGCCCGACCGCTGGCAAGGCCTCGCCGCATTGACCTCCGACCAGGTCGACCACCTGCGCCCCGCCCCGGCAGACCCCGCAGACGGCCCCCTGCGCCTCGAAGAAGGTGATAGAACCCTCCTGCGCGCCCTCAACCACGACGGCCGCACTCCCTACTCCGACCTGGCCACCGCCACCCAATGGTCCGAAACCAAGGTTCGCCGCCGCATGGACACCATGCGGCGCAATGGAATCCTGCGCTACCAGCTCGATATCCCTTCCGCCGCACTCGATTTCGGCACCGAAGCCCGCCTCTGGATCGCCACCCGACCGGCCGCCGCCGTCACCGTCGGACAAGCCATGGCCCGCCACCCCGAAGTCTCCTTCGCCGCGCTCACCACCGGCGCCACCAACCTGGTGGCGGCCGTCAACTGCCGCGACCCGCACGATCTCGGCCGCTACCTCACCGAACGCATCGCCGAGCTACCCGGGATCGCCACTGTCGAATCGGCTCCGGTCATTCGGACCGTCAAACGCGCGGGATCCCTGGTTCTCTGACACCCGGCGTGGCGTGTGTCACGATGCCGAGCCGTCGTCGACGGCGTAAGTTCGTTAATTAGCGAAATACCGAAGGGAGGTGGATGTGCTCGACGCGTGCAAGGCGCTGGCGAACGAGACTCGGCTGAACATCTTGGCGTGGCTCAAGGATCCCGATGCGAACTTCCCGGAACGCGGGCCGGATACGGCCGAGCTCGGCGTGTGCGTCGGCCTCATCCAGCAGAAGGCGGGGACCTCGGCGTCGACCATCTCGGCGCATCTGGCGGTCCTGCAGCGCGCCGGATTCCTCAGCGCCACCCGGCGCGGCCAGTGGACGTACTACCGCCGCGACGATGCCCGCATCCGGGCCTTCACCGAAGAACTCCACCGCGTTCTCTGACTTTTCGAAAGGCAGCGTCTTATGCCCACCGCACTGTCGATCCTCGACTTGGCGTCGATCGCACCCGGCCGGACCGCGCGCGACAGCTTCGATAACAGCGTCGCGCTGGCCCGGGTCGCCGAGCGCAGCGGTTACCGACGCGTCTGGTACGCCGAACACCACAACATGCGCTCGATCGCATCCAGCGCCACCAGCGTTCTGATCGGCCACGTCGCGGCGCACACCGACACCATTCGGCTCGGGGCGGGCGGCATCATGCTGCCCAACCATTCGCCACTGCTGATCGCGGAGCAGTTCGGCACCCTGGAGACGCTGTATCCCGGACGGATCGACCTCGGACTCGGCCGCGCACCGGGCAGCGACCAGAAGACCATGTTCGCGCTGCGCCGGGACCCGGCATCGGCGGACTCCTTCCCCAAGGACGTACTGGAGCTGCAGGGCTACCTGACGGGGAACTCGCGAGTGCCGGGAGTGCAGGCCGTGCCGCGGGCGGAAGGCGTTGTGCCGCTTTATATTCTGGGTTCGTCACTGTTCGGCGCGCAGCTCGCCGCGCAGCTCGGCCTGCCGTACGCCTTCGCATCGCACTTCGCGCCCGACGCGCTGCATCAGGCGGTGGCCGTCTACCGCGACAATTTTCGGTCGTCGGAGCAACTGGCCGAGCCGTATGTGATGGCCGGAGTCAATGTGTTCGCCGCCGATGACCACGACGCAGCGGCGGAGCAGAAGGCCGTCGCCTACCGTGCACGTGCACGGGCCATGATCCGGCGAGGTGCGGCGGGTGCCGAATTCAGCGACGAGGAGATCGACGCATTCCTCGCCTCGCCCAACGGCAGCCAGTTCAGCGCGATGACGCGTTACACCGCGGTCGGCACACCCGCCGAAGTCCGGGACTACCTGGCGGATTTTGCGGGATCCATCGCCGCAGATGAACTCATCGTCGCCCACCACGCGACCGAAATCGACGATCGACTCCGGTCCGTCGAACTCACCGGTGCGGCCATGGCCGCGGACGAGCCGGTCGTTCGTTAACCGCTGTTCACAGCTCGGCGCCGACGATCAAATTCGCGGTGATGGAGCCGTCGGCCTCCTTGTTGCCGTGGATGACGACCTCGGCGCCGACCTTCACATCCGACATGCTGGTGGCGCTCAGGATGAGCACCTGGGTAGCGGCGTTGATGTGCACTTTGGTTTTCGCCCCGAGTAGCCCGGCCACGGTCACCGTCTTGCCGTCGTTGGCCATGACCTTGCCGATGGTCAGCCCGCGGTTGGCCTGGACCTCGTTCGCGGGCATGGCGGTGCCGGTGGCCGTTGCCGATACGCTGGTGGCTGTTGCCGAATCTCCGGTTCGGCCCGTCAGCAGGAAGCCGACCACCAACACCAGCGCGACCGCGAGGGTGGTTCCGGTGAGCATGCCGATATCGGGTCGGCGCGGCTGATCCGACGGGATCGTGATGGCGGTGAGTATTACCCGGTCGACTGCCAGCTCGTTGCCGCTGGACTCCTTGGCAGGCAGGCCCTTGGGCTGGTTCGACCACGGGGTGGCCGGTGAACTCATACCTTCAACGTTAGGTAACCGAGTGCGACCGGCTATCACCACTGACGGGAGTATCTCGACACGGTGATCGCGACGCGGGCGCTCGCGACGGCGGGTCGGCGCGGACTCGGACGACCAGTACCTGGCATTATCCGTTCATGGTCATTCCCAGTGTGTTGCCGGAACGCTCTGGCACCGGAACCCCGTTCGAAACAGGCTGGCCGGTCCGCCTCGCCGACACCGACCGGGACCAACGCCTGCGCCTCGACGCCATTGCCCGCTACCTCCAGGACATCGGTTTCGAACACCTCGGCGCCGTCGAGGACGGTGACAGCCACCGCGGTTGGGTGGTTCGTCGCACCGTCATCGATGTTCTAGAGCCCGTCGAATTCGGCGAACACGTCACCCTGCGCCGCTGGTGCTCGGCCCTGTCCAACCGCTGGTGCAATATGCGCGTCCAAATCTGCGGTAGCAAGGGCGGATTGGTCGAAACCGAGGGATTTCTCATCCATTTCGGCACCGAATCCGGTGTCCCCGCCCGCATGAGCGACCGCTTCATGGCACCCATGCTCGCAGGCACCACCGAACACCGCCTGCGCTGGAAAGCGGCCCTCACCGACCCGCTACCCACCGGCCCCGGAACCCGGGAGCTACCCTTCCCGCTCCGTATCGCCGATATCGACTGGTTCGACCATGTCAACAACGCCGTCTATCTCAGCGCACTGGAAGAAATGCTGGCCGCCCACACCGACCTCAAATCCGGCCCGCACCGCACCGTCATCGAATACACCAAACCATTGCAAGCGGGTGAGCAGGTCCGCGTCATCGGCCGCCGCGACGACACCGCCCTCGACGTCTGGTTCGCCGTCGGTGACGAGTCCCGAGCCGCCGCCCGCGTGACCCCGCGCTGACCCACCCACCCCACCCGCCACACCGATAACCAGGCGATTCGGCGTCTCGCCCACCCCTGAGGTAATCTTTTCGAGCGCCCACAACCGGGCGCAACGGGATGTGGCGCAGCTTGGTAGCGCACCTGACTGGGGGTCAGGTGGTCGCAGGTTCAAATCCTGTCATCCCGACAAAGAAGCCCCTTCCGACCAGCATCGGAAGGGGTTTTCTGTTGTAAGCATCACCGTGTGACTTGAGGCCACTCCACAGAAAAGTCGCACTTTGGCCTCCTTACCGGCCAGTGGCCCATCGTTCGAGCACATCCCGGTTGTCGGGGGCCGTCTCCGGGATGTCGATGTAGTGCTTCCTGGCCACCCCCTCGGTGTTGCCCAGTTGGCGGGCCGCCCGCCCGAGGTCGCCGTATGCACGGTCGACCTCCGTGCCCGCGCCTCGGCGAAAGGTTCGTGGCGTCACCCACGAGAACTCGGTGCCACGGGCCGCTCGCCAAACCCTGCCGAAATTGGTCGGGCTTCGCGGTGTTCCTACGCGCGATGGGAACAGCAGTCCCATCGGATTGGGCCTACCGGATGCCTTCAGCTCGGTGATCGTCTCTTTGACCGCTTCGACGGAGTGCGTGGGCAGGAGGATGCGGCGCCAGCTGTTGTCGGTATTCGGTACCGGCTTTCGCTCCCATCCGCCGCGGCCTCCACCTCGCACTTCGATCAGTGTTCCGGTGACATCGAGGTGTGGATCGGCAACCTCCACATCGATCTCGTCCAGCAACAGTGCGAATGTATCGTGTGGACGCATCCCGGTGCCGGTGATGACATCGATGACCCACACCAGCGTCGAGTCTCGTTTCGGCCCCGACCTGTAGGCAGGGGTGCCTGGGATCGCTTCACCGCGAGCCCAGGTGCGAACCTGCGCTCTGAAGGCGGGCAATGCCTGCTGGTCCTTGACTTTGCCGCGGGCTTGATTCTTCCGTCTGGTGAACGGGGCAGGGCAGGGAATTCTTGCCTCCGCCCTGTAGTTGTTCCTGGCTACCGTTGGTAGCTGATGCTCTGGCCCTGTAGGAGGTTTCGGGGCTTCCTGAGCAGTGGCCGACCGAACCTATGGTTGGCGGTTGGGCGAGTCAGCGGCGAGGATGACGACTCCGATCGTCTGAATCTTCAATGGCGGCCGCGGATGTCGGTTCGTCGCCGCGAGCGCGCGAATGAGGTCGGTAATGAGTTTGCGCTGTTCGCGGCCCAGGAGGGCGGCCTCTGGTGGCGGGAGGTAGGGCTCGTCGAGCTCGAGTGCGATTCCAGACCAGTGCGCGACATCGCGCACGTCGAGCTTCAGGGCTTGGGCGACGGCGCGGATGGTGTCGAACGAAGGTGAGTGCTAGAGAACTCATCCTGATGATCTACAGGCGCGGCCGCTGTTGTGCTGACGGTGGTGACTCCAGGACAATCAGGGTCATCCATCAATCCCAACGCTCGGGGCAGCTTTGGATACAACGTTCTGGTTCGGTGCCGTTATCGGCGGCGTGCTCGGCGGAGTCATCGGGATGCCTTTCGGAGCGATCGCCGGGGCAACTCTTGAACCGGTGTTGGTTCGATGGAAACATCGGCTTGTCGCCCGCATGCATCGTCGATCGATGGTGTCGATCGACGATCACGATCTACAGCAGATTGACCTGTTTCAGATTCTCAGGTGGTCACCGAAGCGGCCACTCGACCCGAGCAGGCACACTGTCGTTCGCGACTTGGGTGTTCGAGCTCCGCAAAGCTGGTTCCCGGATGATGTTCTCGCTGCAGAAGTCGCTGCGGCACGCTCTCGTGTCAGCGGTGTTGTGTGCGAAGTGTCCGCATACTCTGTCGACCACGGCGAATCCGGTGAGCCGTCGAAGGGGCTGCGGCTGTCGGTTCGATCGAGCCACTATCCTGACAGCCTGGCCGTTCAGAAGCTGTGCGCCGACGACCAATTGTGGCCCCCAATTCGGCGGCTATTCGTCCAGGACGGTGCGCGTCGGGCGCTCGCAGTGGCACCGGCGCAGTCGTTCTTCATCGCGCTGACACTGACTACAGGACGAGGGGAAGTACTTAAGACTCGGCGGGCCAGTGCAGCTGTCGCTTCTGCCGGCGGCCAATGGTCTTTGGGGGTTTGCGAGACCATGAACGCCATCCCGACCCATCCAGGCCACGAACCTGAGAACGTCTTCGCCCTTGCACAACGGGCCGCGAACGAAGAACTTGGGCTTCGCCCCCAGGACTGCGGCCCTATCTGGTTCACCTGGTTCGGATTCTCCCGCTTCGACGGCCCGTTCATTGTCGCTCATGTGCGCACGTCACTTTCGATGGCCGAGGTGACAGCAAGGGTCCTTCAAGCCGAAGGTGGATACGAAGCAGATGCGCTGGGCTGGCTGTCCGTTGGCGGGCACGAGCATCGCGAGTTGGCCAAGGTCGTAGTCCACGCGGGATGGCTTCCGCTGACTCCTGTTGTTGCACAGGGGCTTCTCGATGTTTGGACATCGCTCGAAGTTGCGCCCATCAGGCCATAGCTAACCATCCCGACGGGCATCCTCCCCACGACGTCTGCAGGTCCACACCACACCCCACTCGCACTAGCGATTTCCGAGGAGCCATTGGGCGAAAGCGCACACCAGACTTCGGCGCAGCTTGTCTTGGCTTGGAGGTGGTCGAGGCACCACGCCATTACACCAATCACGGTGTAAGCGAATTCTGTTTCAGCGCAACGATTTTAGTGTCACCGATTGCAGCTGAATCTCTCGTCGTGGGGGAGGGGTGTGTAGTGTGACCAGCGAGTCGTTCAGATCGGGGAGGAGTGAGGTCGTGCGTGTCCATCACTTGGATGCCGGGGGGACGCGGCCCTTTGGGGGCCGGTTGATCGACGGTCGGCCGGGAGTACTGCGCCGGGCCGAAAGTGCATGCCACTGTCTGCTGATCGAGCACTCGATGGGGTTGGTGTTGGTCGACACCGGCTATGGCGAGCAGGCGATGGTACAGCCCGAAGTCTGGGTGGGGCAGCAGATCATCCGACGCACGAACCCCATTCTCGACCGTGTGATCGCCCGGCAAGTGGAGGCACTGGGATTCGCGCGCGAAGATGTTCGCGACATCATCGTGACCCATCTGGACCTGGATCATGCGGGCGGGCTGGCGGATTTTCCGGACGCAACTGTCCATGTCTATCGGGCCGAACTGGATGCCGTGACGGGCGTATACGGGCGTCGTGAGCGATTCCGGTACCGGCCTTTGCAGTTCGAGCATGGACCCAAGTGGGCGACCTACGGGGAATCCGACAGCCGAGATGATCAGTGGTTCGGTTTGCGGGCCGTACGGGAGTTGCCTGGCCTGCCTGCGGAGATACTGATGATTCCGTTGGCAGGACACCCCCGCGGGCACGTCGGTGTTGCGGTCGATACAGGGAATGGCTGGCTGTTGCACGCCGGGGACTCGTACACCTACTACGGCCAGCTGGAGGGCAGGCCGCGGATGCCGTTGGGGGCGCGTGCTTTCCAGCGATCGGTGGACACATCTCGCTCATTGCGGATCGAGAACCAGCAGCGGTTGCGGGAGCTGGTACGCGATCACCGCGACGCGGTGACAGTGTTTTCGTCGCATTGCGCTACAGAGTTCGAGCGCCTACGCGGCGAAAGCGCTGATTAGGCCGACAGCACCGACCACGGCTCAATCCTCCGGTATCGGTTCGAGGTGCCGCATTGCTGCCGATTCAGGTACGGCTGGCCAGCAGTCAGTGCAGTTGACAACGCCATCTCGCCTGAGAGCCAGACTGATTCGCTGTGAATGAATCAACCCATCTCGCTCCGGGGTGGCGATGGGCTACGACGCTATCGCGAGCGGGCCGTCGACCGGCGTGAGGTGGTAGATCCACCACGGCCTGAACGGCAACTCGCTCACGTCGAGAGAAACCCACATCGACTGCTCCTCCCCGGTCTTCGTGACCTCGTCCAATTCCTGCTTCTTTCCTTTCTGCATCGCCGGGACACGCTGTCCCCGAGATGATCTTGACTGGAACAGGGCAGCAAGTCGAAACTCGGTCAATGACCATCGACGTGAACCCTTGTGCCGCAAGCGATGTGATCGACCACTACGCGCCGTTGAAAGAAGCGCCGATGACCATCGCGCTGCCGACCGCAAGCTCGGAATCGGACTCACCATCTCGCGGGGCAACTGCCCAACGTATCTCGACCCGCCGGAGGGCCACGCCGCTTCTTTGCCGGCTTCTACCGGAAGCTTGTGTCGTGGTCGAGCGTATTGAACTCGATGTGGGTGTTGGCGGCTCTTGTCGCATCCCCGTCCAGGCGCACGCCGTCTTCGCGCTCGTACAGGTATTTGCTGGCGCCGCCGGTTATCAGGAAGATCGCCACGACTGAGATCCAACCCAAACCAGGGAAGTCTGGAACCGGTACCGTGGTGTACGCCTGGATGATCTTGTGCGCGACCATGCCCATTCCGATCAGGCCTGGCACCACGAACAGCCACAACCACAGGGTTCGACGTGTTCTTGTTCGCTGGGCGTCGAACACGCGGTAGACCCCGATCGCGCCGCAGCCGCACGGCACGTGCGTGTGCGTCTCGCCGTGGGCAGGACGGGCGGTCTCGATCGGGGTTCGCCAACCTTGATGCACTTGGCGAATGCTCGGATAGTCGCTGACCGGCGGTGGCCGCCTCAGCCGCCAGAACTCCACGAACACCGACGCCATCACATCATCCTTTGCGACTCTGGAGTGGTTTGCTCGCCCAGAGTACGTGGGAACAAAGACGATTCGCAGGGCCTTGAGCCTAGTCCACGACCCCAGACTTCCGGCGAACGTCAACCACCGCAATGAATTACACGAAAAGCCCTCCGATCACGCGAGGGTCCTGGCACTGGGGACTTCGCGTGCAGCTACCGATTCAGGGGAAGGAGGTAGGAAATGAATCGTTTCGCAGCAGCGGGCCGCCGCCTTGCCGCAAACGATCCACTGCTGGCGGCGAAGGCCATCTCCCTCGCAGGAATGATTGGTGACCCTGAATCGCTCGCCGCGATCGATCGTGCAGCGGAAAGTCCCGACCCAGCGCTACGGGTGGCTGCCGCTGCTGCCGCCCGCCAAATTCCGTCCGATCGTGCTGAAACAATCACAACGAGACTGCTGTCTGACCAAGACCCGGGTGTACGAAAATTCGCCGTACTCGCCGCGAAATCCACCCCGACCGAAACAATTCGCCAATCGATCGACAGAATCGCCCGCACCGACGAAGTGCCAGCGCTCCGGGATATGGCTGCGTCGGCCGCCGAGGAGATGCGTCACCGCTAGCTGGTCAAGATCTCGCATTCGAGGATCAGCACTATTCGCGGGTGCGCAGAAAGTACACAGCAGGGCTGGCGGATACCAACGCCATCATCATGCCCATCACCAGAACATGCTGGTAGACCGCTTGGCCACCAACCGCCGTCTACCGCAAACGCCGAGAACGCTTTTCATCATCAAAGCCGTGACCGATCTAGCGCTACCTGGTATCGGTGCAGTTGGCTTCGACCAGCGCGCGCAGTTCATCGGGGGTCAACCAGGGGGATTTGCGGTGGATCATCCTGTGGCAGTTCGAGCACAGCACGATCATGTCCTCGGGCATCGTGTTGGTCTCACCGGACACGTGCAGGGGCACGATGTGATGGCATTCGGCAAACTTCTCGCCGCGAGAGCCGTAGACCTTCTCGAAGTCGAACTTGCATACCTCGCAGAACACTCTGCCGTTTTCCTTGAAGAAGGCGTTGATCTTCCGGGTCCGTAGTCCGCGGTCTCGTTCCCGTGCGTAGTGCCAGCGCTTCAGGAGCCGGCCTTCGCGTGCGCCGGGCTCGTCCTGCTCGTCGTCATCTTCTTCGCTCTGGGGGACTGGCAGCTGTTTGAACTCGCCAGCCAAGGCGGCCTCGCGGAGTAGCGCGGCCACAGAATGCATGTGCTCTGGCGCATCGAGGAAGTCTTGAAGGACTTGTTGATCCGTCTCACCGCCGTTGGTTGGGCGGCCGGTGTAGCCCGGGCGTCGGGACGCGATGTCTGCGGTCTTGCGTGCGACGCCATTTGGGTTTCGGAAGGTGTCGCTTCGCAGAGCATGTGGGTGGATCGGGAGGAGTTGCAAGATGCCGGACAACTCGATCACTCTGACGTCGGTGTCTTCGACTTGACGCCAACCGTTTTCCATGACCAGATCACACGCGAGAATCACTTCATCGCGGGTCCAGTCGGGGGAGCGACGTGGCGGAACGATGAAGCCAAGGCTCCTCAGTTTGCGGGCGACTGAGCTCTCGCCGCCGCTGAACTCGTTGGCCCGCAATGGATCGCGGCCTTCGAGATAGCCGTGTGCGGCACCTGCGATGGCCTTCGAGACGTAGCGGTTCCCGTCGTAGCGCAGGTAGAACGCCTTCGCCCTGTCGAACTTGTAGCGTTCGAGGAAGGCATCTTGCCCGAGCTTGTCGTACTCGCGGATAGCCGCCAACACTGCGGGCCGCGTGATGTCCCCTAATCCCATGCCGGGAGGCTAAACGGCAGCACCGACAACAGGATCCAAAGACCACCGAGTGACGTCACTTTCAGCGTTCCCCGAATCGAGTACACCCTGTCCATGGGGCACAGTGTGGGGACCAGTTGGGGACCACACGCTATGAGCAGAAAATGAACACGGTGTCGATTTCAGGGATCGATGGGTCGTGTCGGAGCGTGACAATGCCGCCAGGGAATCGTTCTGCGGGCTGCCGCCGCGCAAAGTCCTCGACCGGCGGCACTGGGCGACCCGTGTCGAACTGCGGCTGGCTATTGTCATCTGGATCGAGCGACCTACCATCGGCGCCGACGACAACGCCGCCTCGGCCGCCTAACGTCGGTCGAGTTTGAGAAAATCAATCAGCCCGCACTCGCGGTATGAAACACCACACCTCGCGAGTCAAGCGAACTCGGGGCAGTCCCCAATCGGGAATTTGAGCCATGCCGGAGCTCCATCTACCCGGATTGAACTGCGGGCCAACGGTTGTCTGCTTAGGCTGAAGCGTGCTCGCGCGTGAGGCGCAGATCTACTATGGAAGCAAGGGAAATGGGGGCGGCATGTCGCCGATTGTGGGTGTGCACGGGATCGCGCAACAGTATCGCGGTCGCTACGAACTGGAGAGTATGTGGTCGACAGCGCTCCGGGACGGCCTGTTCGTTAGCGAGTACTCCGATCTGGCCGAACGAATGACACCACAGGATCTTCGAGTGTCGTTCTTCGGTGATCTGTTTCGGCCCTCCGGCGCCATGAGCGTGGAAGGGCCGCCGTTCACCCACCGCGACGTTGATCCAGGGGCCGAACGAGACTTCCTGGAAGCGCTGTACGGCCGTGCCGTTCTCCTCGAACCTGAGTTGGCGCCGCCGTCCGGGGCGATGGTCGCGGGCCGAACCGCGGTCAAGGTGGTGGTGGACCGACTGTTGCGTAGCCGCGCGCTCGCCGGGGTCACCGAGCGAATGCTGGTAGGAAATGTCAAGCAGGCGACGGCGTTCATCGGAGATCCCGCGGTGAAAGCTCGCGTACTCGGTCGGCTTCGGGAGACGGTTACCTCTGATACCCGGGTGCTGATCGGGCATTCGCTCGGGTCGATCGTGGCTTATGAGTATCTGTGTGCTGCCGGATCAGATTCGCCAATCGAACTACTTGTCACCATGGGGTCGCCTCTCGGTATCCCGTCGCTGGTTTTCGATCGGCTGACCCCTGCGCCGGTGGATGGCGTAGGCGTGTGGCCGGGCTCGGACCGGCGCTGGGTGAACGTCTCGGACCCTGATGACTTCATCGCCCTGCGGCCAAAACTCGAAGGGCTGTTCGCTGACTCGGAGTCTTCCGGTCTACTGGTGAACGACCGGATAGTGGACAACGGGGACAGTCCACACGCCGCCCAGCGGTATCTCAACGCGAAGGAGACTGGATCAGCAGTAGGTGCCGTACTTGGCGGGTGAGATGGGAAGCGACACAACCGAACCCGCGGCACCCGCCGTAGTGACCTTGGTAGCGGCGGGCACCCATCGCTACGCGCGCGACGATCTCGCCGACCTCGACCGGGTGCCTGATTCGCTGCGTACCGTTGCGGGCGCTTTGGCGCGGATCGGGATCACGGTGGCTCCGCACCGGTCGGAGTTTCTGCTCGATCCGGATCGGGAGGCTCTGCTTTCGGCCGTCGAAGACATCGTCGCCAGCGCTTCGGTGGTTATCGTGTATTACACCGGTCACGGCATCGTGGTGAACAACAAGTACTACCTCCCAATGAGCGAGACCAGGGCGGATCTGATCAGGACCGCCGTAGCCACCCGGGAACTCATCGAGGACTATGCGCTGCGCCGTGACAGCGACGGGGAGAAAGATGCGGTCCAGCCCGATGTGCTGATCATCCTGGATTGTTGCTTTGCTACCACCGCCGCGATCGAAGGTGTGGTCAGCCTGTTGCAAGGTGTCGGCAATGACAATGTGTGGATCATGACCAGCGCGAACACCATGGAGTATGCGCAGGAGGGCGTGTTCGCGGATGCCCTGGCCGCCTGTATCCGCAATCCCCGCACCGGGTTCTCGCAGTCGCATCTGAGTCTCGACGTCCTCGTCGGCGAGATCAACACGCGAACCCAGGAGGCCGGACGTGGACAGGAAGCGCGTTGGTTTCCCCCAGCCCGCCGGGGAGTCACCGGTGTGCCTCCATTCTTTCCGAATATC
This sequence comes from Nocardia sp. NPDC004278, assembly GCF_053602975.1. NCBI lineage: Bacteria > Bacillati > Actinomycetota > Actinomycetes > Mycobacteriales > Nocardiaceae > Nocardia > Nocardia sp. NPDC004278. The sequence continues at coordinate 127,891 of NZ_JBSGEQ010000021.1, read as the reverse complement.
GACTATCACCCCAACTATTCGGGATACACGATTGAGCAACAGCGGCATTGGATCTCCAAGTTGCGTGCTGGACCCGACAGCGACGCGCTGGCCGGCTATTACTTGACCGCGCGTGGCGGGCGGATGCGAGCTATCGAGGAGCTGGCCGGGTTCATCGCGGCCCCGAACAGCGGGCGAATGGCCATCGTCACCGGCAGCCCCGGATCCGGGAAATCGACGATGCTGGCAGTGCTTGCGCTGCTGGGTGATCCACGCACCCGGCAACAGATGCTCCTAGATGGACGAGACAACTATGTAGTGCAAAAGGCTGCTGCCGTGCTGGATTCGGTGCACGACGTCCTGAGCATTCACGTCCGGGGTATGAACACCACCCAGATCGCGAACATCGTCGCGAGCCGCCTGGAATCGCGGGGCGCGAGTCCAGCCGAACTCATTCGGCATCTGGTCGGCAATCCGAATGCGAGCAGGCCGGCACCCGTGCTGATCGTAGACGCCATCGACGAATCCGCCACCCCCAGCGGTGTTATCGAATTCCTGCTGGAACTCGCCGCCAAGACCTCGGTGCGCTGTGTGGTCGGTACCCGCCGCCATTTGTTGAAGAACATCTCGGATCTGCAAGGTCGCGCACTGGTCGATCTGGACCTGCCGCTATATCGCGACAACCAGGCAGTTGTCGACTACGCTCGATCGTTGCTGATCGGTGCTCGTGAGCCCGGCCTGCGGACTCCTTACCGCACGGGTATTCGGACGGCTGAAGGCAATGAACTTGCCGAGGTCGTCGCCGCCGCGATCGCCGAACGCGCTAGCACGACCGAATCGGAATCCTTCCTCATGGCCCGGCTGCTCGCCCTCGCGATACGGTCCCGCAGGGAGGCGGTCGATGTGCGAGACGGCAACTGGCACAATGATATTCCGGACACCGTCGGCGCGGCGTTCGACGAGGATCTGCGTCGCCTCGGCTCACGCGAGCGCCCGGTTCGCATGTTGCTGACCGCCCTCGCCTGGGCGAAAGGGTCCGGATTGCCGTGGGAGACAATCTGGATTCCGATGGCCGAAGCCATCGCAGAGGCACACGGAGAGCTGACCGACGACGATGTTCGATGGGCTCTGGACAATGCGGGCTCCTACATCATCGAGGACATCGGAGCCGGTGGGCGCTCGGTCTTTCGGGTCTTCCACGAGTTGCTGGCCGAGCATCTGCGACGAACCAGCACACACCACCGCAGCGCATCGGTCATCGGACGCGGCATCTGCGATTGCTTGCAGGCCATCGTGCCGACAACCCGAACCGGCTGTCTGCGCTGGGATGTCGCGCACCCGTACATCCGGAGCTATCTCGCCGAGCATGCCCGGGACGCCGATGGGGCGCCTATCGAGAACTTGCTCGCGGACCTGGACTTTCTCGCCAGCGCCGATCCGGCATCCCTGTCGTCAGTGCTGATGACGCTCGACTCCCACCATGCGATGGCGGGAGTGTATCTGCGGACCGCACGGCTGCTCGGCGATGTCCCCGAAGTCAATTCGGCTCTCCTCGGCGAAGTCATCGCTGCTTCGGAGACCACGATGCGGGGTGGCGGTGGGAGTCTGGTGCGACCCCGCTATCGCACGATCGCCAACTGGGTACGTCACGACGACAGCATCGTGACCATCCCAGCCCATTCCCGGGCGGTTGTCAGCCTGGTCTTCCTGACCGGACGTGACGGCCGCGGGGTATTGGCCACAGTGGACTCACGGTTCGAGGGCGCCCACTGGGACGCTACCTCGGGAAAGCTGTTGAACAGGTTCGCTGCGCCGGACTTCGAGGAGGAAGAAGGCTGGACGCCCGTTGGTCTCCCGGTCGGGGTATTCATCCACTACGGCACCGCAAATCTCGGATTCGCGATGTGGGGCCACGAGTTGGTCGGCTATGTTGCCGACTCCGAGCTGATCGTGCTGATCCCGCGTGACGTACGGAACAAGCGATATAAGGTGCGTGAGATTTCGGCGATACCGTTCGGGCGCTTGAGAACCCGGCTGCGTTTGCTGATATCGAATACAACCGCTGGCTCGGCAGGGATCGTAACGGCATGCGGCTCGGGTCATGATGGACAAGCATTGCTCGCTCATTGGGCGCCCGACCGGCGGCTTACCCTAGTGGATCTGGGATCCGGTCGAAGGCTGGCGACCCGGATCCTTGACAGTGGTCGAGGGGGGCGCGTGCTAGCAATGGGCCTCGGCCGCGGTCGCGTGGGGAGACCGATCCTTGCGACAGTCGAGGGCGGCGCGGTATGTCTGCGAGATCCGAAGACCACCGCGCTTGTGGAGCCGCGCTACGAATTGCCTCGGCGTTTCGCCGAGGGGACCGGTGCGATCGCCGTCTTTTCGAGTGACGACACAGCGACGCTGGCCGCCGTGGGTACGCGTGCCGGGGAATTGATCCTTTTGGAGTGGCTGGCCGGCGGTCCACCTCGTCACCATGTCGACCTCGAAGGTCACCGGAGTCGGATCACCACCATGGCTTTCGATCAAACACGTTCGGGGTCAACGACATTCGCCACCGGTGATGTCGCTGGGACCGTTCGGTTATGGCGCTCGGACCGCAAACCGAGTGGAGATCGAAAGCGTTTCGACGTGCGGCGCATCGCGGTCGGAGCAGGACGCGACGGGCGTACCACGGTGGCCGTCGCCCTCGACGACGGAGCGGTGACGATCCAGCCCATAGGGATGGCGGATACCGCTCGTGTCGAACTCCCGTCGGCGGCCACCGCGATGAGCTTCGGCGTGCTCGGTGGCAGGGAAGTACTCGCGGTCGGTGATTACAAGGGAACCGTACAACTGATCGACCTCGATGAGCATGCCGTGATCGACGGCTCGGGAATCACCGCGGGGTTCCGCGAGGTGACGTCGATCCGGTTCGGTCAGTATGAAGGTCGCCCGTGTGTCGGAGTTTGCTATCTACAGGCCGTACTGATGTGGGGGCCGGTTGCCACTGGGCGGCTAGAGAGGCTGGAGTTGGTTGGCCGCGGTCTGTTTCCAGGCGGAGATGCGGAATCCCAGTGGCTGGATGACGAATTCGAGTTAGGACCGCGACCCACCGGCGGTGGGGGAGCCGCCGCGCTGGTCCGATCGCCGCGTCTGTTCCCGGGAACGATGCGACGGGATGCACATGGTCGTGAGGCACGCCCGCTCGACGTCCGTTTCGGCGCCCGCGCTGTCGTCCTTAGCAAGCAAATCCTGCCGGGATCGGGAGGGCCGCTGTCGTCGATGCCGGGTTGGCTGCAGGACGGCACCGTCGATAACCGTTCGGTGTTCACGATTTCGGAAGCGAATGTATCGCGGCAGGTGCTTGGACTTACCGATGAGGATCAGGTCACAGCAGCCGCGATCGGGCCTGGCCCGGCAGGCGCGATATTGCTAGCTGTGGGAAACTCCGCGGGCTCCGTCGAGATTCGGGACCTGGGGACCGCCGAGCCCTCGAGCATGGCGGCAATGCGCCATGACTCAGCTGTCCGGTTCGTCGTGTTCGAGGACGGTTCGGTGGTGAAACGACTGGTGACCTGTGACGACGCGGATGTCGTTCGCGTGTGGGACATGCGATCCGGTCGGATCGAGGTCGTCCTGCCGCGGCGGTCGCGTCCCACGTACCTCCAGCTCTACCGGGACATACTCGTGATAGGGGAGGAGGATGGATGGGCCGTCTTGGATATCGAGTAGCGAGGCGGTGTCGAGCCAACGAGCAGCGCGCGAGGGGGTGACGTGGTGGCGACTAGCGGGGCTCGATGGCACTCTATCGGTGTCTGGCAGCTGGGCTGGCTGTTGGGAGCGTTGGCCGTTCAATCGATTCGGTTGAACGACAATGGAATCGGCGTTTGGATGGTGATGGCATCGGTCGCGCTCGCGGGGTGGGGATCTATGGGTGTGTTTCGCGGCGGTGCCGGCGGTACTGCGCGCACGGTTGTCGCGGTCGGATCCGTGGTCGGCTACTGCGTGGTCGTCGTCGGATGCGAAGGTAGTGCGGTGTTGCCCACCGGGTGCGCCGCCGCTGTGTTATCGAGTATCTGGCTAGTTTCCGCTTATGCCATGACCGATCCCACGCCCGATGCGACCGCAGGGATACTGGTCGGCTCGGCGGCGATGCTTTTCGGGGGGAGCCTAGTGCTTTCCGGTATCGACACGAGTTCCGGCGCGATGGCTTCAGGTACTGGGATGGCGGTGTGTGCGGGCGCTGCAATTCCGTATGTGAACATCGCGATTGCGCGTGGTATCGCCTGTTGTGGCCTCGGAACAGCCTGGCTCGCACTAGGTTTAGCCGGTAGCGTGCAAGACTATCTGGTCTTCGATATCGGCCTGATAACCGGTGGCGGGCTGCTCGTGCTGGTGGCAACCTATGCGATTTTGCTCGCGCCGGATCGTTCCTATGTCACATCGGGCCAAGTCGGTTACGTGGGAATGCCACAGGAAAAAACGATTCCGGAGTGGAAGTGGCGTGTGCAAGTGTCGATCGCGGGTTTTGTCGGTGCTGCGCTCGGTTGTGCGCTCGTACTGTGCGGGATCCAGGGAATCCACGCGCACACTGTCGGGATGGTTTTGATCGATGACGTCCTCGCCGAGCCGGCTGGGCCGATCGGGTTTGGGTTCTCGGGAACCGTGGCGCAACTCCTTCAAATCTCCCTGCTCGCCGCTTCGGCGCTGGTCTGGAGTTGGGCGGCCCTCGGTGTGGGTGTGTGGTCTCTCGTAGGCGGTATCGCAGACCTGGCGAAAGCGGATTCGCCCCGCTGATCCCGAGGATCCGGACTCGGTATGTCAGCTGCAGCACCGTGACCGCCCACTGCGGACGACGTAGAGCCATCGCCTGTACATCGCTATGTCGCCGGAACGCTGAAGATGTCGACTTTCGGTGAGCTGGATGTTGTGACGCCGACAGCGTTATGTCGCGCACTTTGCGCAGCGGGGTTTGCGTTCCCAACGCTGTGGTTGCCGGGGCTGTTTGAGCTGTTCAAGCAGATATCGAGCTTGCCTAGAGCTTGCCAAGACGGGTCGATATCAGGCGGATCGAACGATACGAGCTGGACGTTGAAAGGCCTCTGACCTGGACGGGAGGACACCAGCCGGACACCGCAGGACGAAATCTGGTTCCCTGGGGGTCAGGTGGTCGCAGGTTCAAATCCTGTCATCCCGACAATGAAACCCCTTCCGACCAGCATCGGAAGGGGGTTTTCTGTTGCCGCGGACACCACCTCCGAACGTACACATCGAGGAGCGCCGCGCAATGGTGTCCTCAACACAGTGAACCGAAAGATATTGTCCAGACTGGTATGTCGTCCTACAGGCCGTCGATCGCGGTGCCGAGGTCCACGCCATAGCTGGACCAGCAGAAGATCGGCTCTCCCGGCTGACCCCGGTGGCCCATGTACCACTCGCCATCCTCCACGCAGCGCGTGAGGCACAGACCAGTGAAACCGATGATCAAATCGACTTCCAAGGAGACGGCTTGGTCAGGTTCGGTGGGGTGTAGCCCCGGGGCAGGCCCGTGCAGGGTTTGAAGCCTCATCGACCGTGGATTGCGTGGGCTTCGAAGAAGTCCCACGCGAGGTCGGTCGCGTTCACCCCGGCCCCCGCATCGGAGAGTTCGCCCTGCGCGGCACCCGGCCACGAGTGCCCCATCTCGGGAAGTCGGTAGATCTCGACCGTGCTGCCGTCGGCGCAGGTGGCCGTCGCGACGGTGATGCCATTGGCAAGGTCGTCCCGCGCAACCCCGGGAGCGCAGGCGAGTCGCTCCTGCCACTGTGTGATCCCGGTGTCGAATCGACCGAAGTAGCGGTCCTTGCCGCCGAGGAAGGTGATCACCGATACCGGTGTCGTTGGCTTGTAGGACGGCTGCGCCGCGGCGGAGCCGATGAAACCCCCGCTGACCGCGGCGATGGCGGCGAAGGTGCCGGGTAGTTCCACCGCGAGCTTGAAGGACATATCGCCGCCGTTCGAGATGCCTGCGGCATAGACGCGCTTCGGGTCGGCTTTCCAGGCGCTGATCATTCGGGCGAGGACAGTCTTGACGAAGCCGACATCGTCTTCCGAACCGCAGCAGAGGAAGGCGTTGAATCCCGAAGCATGCCCCTCCGGATAGACGACGAGGAAGTTTTCCTTGTCCGCCTTGGCATTCAAGCCGCTGGTGGTGGCGATCCGCGCCGCGTCACCGGGATAGAAGTGCAGGGCGACCACCAGTGGCAGGGCGGTGCTGCCGTCGTAGCTCGGCGGCGCGTGCACCACATAGGAGCGGGTCTTGCCGCCGAATTCCCTGATGATCCGCTGGTCACCCGAGCCCGGCTTGTCGTCCTGTGTAGGGGCGGCGGAAGGGCTCGGCGAGGTCGGTGGCGCGGCGGGGCTCTGACAGGCCGTGGCCGACAGGGCACAACAGGCCGCGGCGACGGCGACACGGCGAAGCCAGAACACCGACTCACTATGGCACGAAATCGATGGGCATTTGTGAAGACCGGGAATGTTCGAGAATGGTTGATTAACAACAGATATCGCAGACATGGACCGCGATCGGGCCGACTGCATCGAGCTGGGTGCCCGGGCTCGACGGCAACCGCAGGCGTGAGCGATCCGCGCCTGACCACCTCACCCACCGTGTAGTCATGCCGGTCCAAGCGGAGGATCGGTCGCGCCACCACGGGCTGAACCCGAGTCGCTATCCAACGCACCGCCTCGACACCACTCGACCGACACGCCGGTCAGGTGTCGAAATTCGCGACCAGAAACGGACCACAAGCGGCCTGACCGATACCCAAATTCGCAATCAACTGGCTCCCGAATCCGCGACCGAAGCCACAGCGCGATGAATTCGGGGGATTCCAGCATTGGTGTCCTGTGCCGGTGCCCCTGGCGAGTGCCGAACCGTTGACCTGCGGTGCGTCAGGATAAGTGGCAGTTGAAACCGCTGACCGGCAGCGAAATCCATCGCCTGACCTGCAGTGCGCCAGGTATCTGGCAGGTGCGGCTCGACACCACCGCATCGGCGAGAACTTCGCACAACTCGCGTTCGGCGACGACGGCCCCTTCGCCACCAAGACCGCCTGACCCCGCCACTGCCGCCCAGCAGTCTGCCAGCCTCGGTGCCCCGCCGGCAGCAGAGTCACGGAAGACGGTGCAGCCTGAACTGGACCCCAGTGTCATGCGACGACATGTGCAGGGATGCCGAGCGCCAGCATTAGGCTGACACTCGAGTTCCGCAGTCCCTTCAGTGGGATGCGGCGAATACCGGCGCGTTCTCGCAACCGCTGGAACATGTCCGTGGGCCCAGCGCGTTTGCCGCAAAGTCATGCGTTTTCTTACTTGCTACGGCCCTATTTCGGCGCGAGTCCTGTTCGCATTCATCGGGATCGCGCTGTGCATTGACGTCCTACTGCACCATGGCGATCTGTATTCAGTGGCTGACCGGCGAACTGATACGGCGTTCTCATAACAGTGTCGTGCAGGTTGTCCTCCAGTGCGGCGGGCGGCTGGGTCGCGCGTGCGCGCGGATGGTCCCACTGCTTTCACCGGCGAGGCCGGTGTCCGCCGGGCCGGCAGACAGGTGGATCAGCCATGGCGCCGCCCCGCGGTATCCGAGCGGTTCGACGTGGCAATGGGTTTTCCAGCCGAACGGCATCAGGTGAACCCGTTCACCGCGTTCCTCGAGCCGCTCGGTGAATTCGGTCAGCAGATCCAGGGTGTCCGCGAGTTCTGACAACACATCCAACTTCTCTGGTGCACAGCGATTCTCGCCGCATTCCGGCAACAGGACGCGGCCGTTGACGACAATCTGCCCCGCGTCCTCGGTGGCTGCGATGCGTCGAACGATCCTGACGGCCTTCTCCGCCACAGCGTGATCGCCGTGCTCCACACCGACATCCAGTAGCAGACAGTCGAAGAAGTGCTTGCGCACCCCGATCGCTGTCACAGGGAGTTCGACAGCACACGAGCCCTTCGTTGTCGGCGTGTATTCGAATGTGCGGCAATGGTTACCGAGTAGCCGCACAACTGGCTCCGCTCGGATTTGGCCACACCCATCGATGCGACGCAGCAGCATGGCGCCCACATCGTGGACTATGGCGAATAGTGTTCAGCTCGAACGGGTTCGTCATCGATTCTGCTTTTCGATCAGCGAGACCGTCGCGCATCGACGACCCGCGGGCGGTCGCTGTTCCGGGAGCATGCCGATGGTCGAGGTTCACAGGAAATTGCCGAGGACCTCGTTGAACCGTTGCGGTTCTTCGGAAAACGGTGCGTGTCCGCTGTGCTGGAATGGTACGACCTCGGCTTTCGGCAGCCGGGCGGCGAGCCATTCGTCCAGCGGGCCGGGGAAGATCTTGCTCCGGACGCCGTAGGTCAGCAGCGCCGGCACCCGGACCTCGGGCAGCGCCGACCGCAGATCGGCGTAAGCCATGTCGTACCAGATGGCCTTTGCGGCACTCGTCGACATTTTCGTGGTTTCAGCGTAGATCGCGTCGATCACTTCATCGGACGGAGTATCGGCGAAGCAGTCCGCGATGAACGGTTTGATCACCGACGGGCGGGCATGTTCGAGGCCCTGCACGAATACGGCGAGAGCGCTGGTGCTGTAGCTGCCCTGCAGCGGAAAGTCCCAGCCGTCGGCGTCGAGGAATCGCGGGGATTGGTCGACGAAGGCGACCGATCGCAACCGGTCGCAGCCGAACTGCCGGATGTAGGAGAGGATCACCCCGGTACCCATCGACCAGCCGGCCAGGCACACCTCGTCGATCGCGAGATGATCCAGTAGATACCTGATGTCGCGGGCGTACTGGGCCAGCGTGTGGCCCGCGTCGGTCTTCCCGGAGGCGCCGTGGCCCCGAAGATCGGGTGTGACCACCCGGTTGCCCGCCGCCAGCGCCGGCACGTTCTGTTGCCAGAAGCCGCCGTTCATGGTCCAGCCATGAATCAGCACGACCGCACGACCGGAACCCTGATCGTCGTAGAACAACGGAACCCCGTCGGGCAGTTCGAGATACGGCATGTCCACCTCCTGTGAGATACGGCACTCACCGAAACTGTCCAACGCCAAGGCCGTCCCAGCCAACAGCATTGCGGGGGGTTGCAGGAACGCTGCACGAGTATTTGAAAAGGGTTGTCCATAGATGGCCTGCCTCGTAGCGTGGTCCGACCGGATCAATGGCTGGATCAGAACGATGGATGATGTGGATCAGAAGCAGTTGATGGAGGCCCGTGGCGACGTGTTTGCCGGTGGCCGCGCACGGCGGGTGCGCAGTGATGTGCGTGCGTCGTGGGACCGTGCCCAGCGCGTCGGGCTGCATCCGGATCGCCATCTCCCGCAGGTCGTGATGGGAGACGACGAGGTCCGGCACCGGCAAGTGACGGGACATCTGGCAGCGGTATGGCCGGTGATGATGTCCGTTCTGGGTGACGCAGCCGCTGAACCGGGTCACCTGCTGTTCGTCGGTGATGCGGATGGTCATCTGCTGTGGGTCCGTGGCGACAGCGCGGCCTGCCGCGCCGCCGAACGCGCCCACCTCGTCGCAGGCGCCAGCTGGAGTGAGGTGGCAGCCGGCACCAACGGCGTCGGAACTGCACTGGCGCTGCGCAAACCCTTCCAGGTCCACGGTGCCGAGCACTATCTGTCCGTCGCGGTGGACTACACCTGCACAGCGGCGCCGATCCGAGACCCGGCCACCGGAGCGCTCGTCGGTGTCGTCGACGTCACCTGCCCACGCCACCGCACTCGTTCGCTGGCGTTGCCGCTCGTGGCGGCTGCCGCTCGACTCGCCGAAGCGAGCCTCGCCGAGCACCGCCGTCGCTGCGACTCCGAAATCCGCGCCCGCTATCTCGACCGGGTGCTGCGCCGCTGCGGAGGGCGAGCTGCTCTGGTGACCGCAGACGGCCGCGTCGTCCACGCCGAACCGGCGGACTGGATCACCTCGTCTTGGTCGCAGGAACTCAGCGAAGGAGCGACGACCCTCCCGGACGGACGGCGCATCATTGTCGAACGGCTGGCGCCGAACGGCCCGTTCGCGGTGTACTCCTCGCAGCACGACGACACCCTCGCGCGCGTCACGGTCCTGGGCCGCAAGTTCGCTTCCATCACCATCGATGGGGTCAGTCGGCAACTCAGTTTGCGGCACAGTGAGATCGTGGTGTTACTGCTCGCGCATCCGGACGGATTGACGGCAGAAGAGCTTGCCCGCGAAATCTACGGTGCCACAGGCAAGCCCGGCACCATCCGCGCCGAACTGACCCGACTGCGCGCGCTGCTCGGATATCGGCTGATCGCCAACCCGTACCGGCTGATCGCCACCACCGCCGACTTCCTCGACCTCGAACATATCGCCACCGCCGAGCGCAGTATCCACTCTTCCAGCGCCCCCGAAGGACCACTGCTCCTACCGAACTCCCGAGCACGCGGAATCATGCGCCTACGGAACCGCCTCCTCCGGCCGGCAACCACGCTTTGAACGCACTTCGAAGCCGGACAGGCTCCTCCACCTGTCCCTCATCGCTGGTTTCCTCGACTGCACCTGGGTGCCGCAGCCGATCTGAGCCAATGGCATAGGCAAAACAACACCTACACCTACCTGCACGAAGGCATCGACGCGCTCGCCGAGACGCCGGACCCGGGCGAAAGCATTGCAGGGTGCACACCTCGCTGGCCATGAGCACGTGAGCGCCCTACCCGACTGGCTCATCCGGACACAACCATTGACCACAGCGCAGCCCGACACACCGGCTTTGAGGACGCGCCCTAGTGCGGTGGAAGGCCAGATCTCGTAGGTCTCGTCGGCTCGGATATGGCGGTCGGCAGCATGCCACATCGAAATACGGCAGGATGCGTTGCGTGATAGAGGTTTTCGGTACCGACTTCGCTGCTCGTCCATGGCCGGTATTGCACCGTCTGCGTGACGAAGGCGGCGTTCATCGTGTCCGCACGCCCGATGGTCCCGCGGCTTGGTTGGTGACCCGCTATGGCGATGTCCGGGCGGGGCTGGCGGATAGCCGGTTCGCAGTGGCGGATCGGTACTCGAATGGTGAGGATTACCAGGGGTTTCCGGTGCCGACGCCGCTGAATACCCTGCAGAACGCGAATGCCGCCGATCATCTTCGGGTCCGCCGGACCATCACCGCTGAGTTCTCGCCACGCCGATTGGCCCAGTGGACGCAGTGTGCGCCTGAGTTTGTCGATAACGTCATAGCTTCGCTGAGCGGTGGCGAGGTCGATCTGGTCACCGAGTTCGCGGTGCCGCTACCCGCCGCGATATTGGGGCAACTGCTCGGCCTTGGAGATTCCGAGCGGGAGACGCTACTCGGATGGGCGAATTCGACCCTTGTGCCTGCTGACGGCGAAGCCCCCCGCGCACGAGACACGCTCGCGACCATGCGCGCAATCATCGAGGCCACGATCGACCACGCGCACTCCGGACCGACCGATACGGTGCTCGCGAGATTTGTCGCAGGCTACGACGAATCGAGTGCTCAGCAGCGCGACGAACTCGTGGCGCTGCTGTTCTACATGTTGTTCGTCTGGTACGAGGTTCTTGTCGATCTCATCTCCGGCGCTGTGTTGGCCTTGCTCTGCCATCCCGAGGAACTGCGTGTTTTCCGGGCTGACGCACAACGACAACTGGCGGCCGTCGACGAGCTTCTTCGTTACCTGTCGCCGCAGGTGTTGGCGGGGCCGCGGTTCGCCACTGTCGACGTACAGATCGGTGACCATACAATCCGTGCTGGACAGACTGTGCTTTTTTGCCTTGCCGGCGCCAACCACGACCCTGACCATTACGACGATCCAGAGCGCCTCGATTTGGCCAAACCTCGCAGTCCGCACACGGCGCTGGGGTATGGCATTCACGCCTGCTTGGGTACTGCCCTGGTGCGGACCGTCGCGGCAACAACACTGGACCGCCTGTTCACCCATTGGCCGGACACCGTGCTGGCTGTGCCCGAAGATGAGATCCGCTGGCGATCCGGATTCCGCCACCGCGGACCGTACGCGCTACCCCTCGTACTCGCATGACAGAACCCGAGCGTGATCGACCATCCAGACACTCCGCAGGTGGGCAGGAGACAGTGATCGGCCGCGGTATGAACCGGCGACAGCTGGATTGCGGTGATGTTCTCCCTCCCATATCCACCGGTTCCGCGGTCAACCCCGCGAAAAATTAATCGTGCGCCCCACACCATCCGGTCGGCCGCTCCCACATTGTTCGGCAGCGAAATGCGTGAGCCGGCTGAGGACGTCCGGGGGCATCGGAGTAGTTCTTCTCGTCTCGAGGTCAACGTGCAGGTCCAGTTGCTCGGACACAGCCACCCGCGTTCGGTCGCCGAGATTGCGTACTTCGTGGAAGAAGTGCAGCCGCTTGGCATCCACGCCCAGTAGCCAGGAGTCGACGGCCAGCCGTGCCCCGCGCCGCACCTCTCGCTCATAGGTCATTGCGGTCTGCACGACCACCTTCCCGAACCCCGTATTCCGGACGTACTCGTCGCCCAGGCCTAGAGCGTCGGTGAATGCGGCGTGTGCGCGATAGACGAGGATCCCGTAGTACTGGGCGTTCATGTGGTCGTTGATATCGATCCACGTTGTGTCCACTTCACATTCGAGGGTTCGCAAACCGCTACCTTCTTGATCTACTCGTCGTAACTGGGGCTGTCGCCCCATCAGCGCACGGAAACCCTTAGCTCAGGCGTTCAATGATGGTGGCGTCCGGCCGTGCCGCCGCCCTTACAGATGATTGGCAGGCTGTAGTGGCCGTTGACACGTTCCAGCTCCTTCACCAAGGTTGTCGGTTGCGCCGAGGGATGGCCCAGGGCGATAGCGTCGCCGTCGACCTTGCCGGGGTTGGCGCCGGTCTCCCTCAGCCGGGCCGGCACGACCCGAGGCGAAGGCACACCGCGCCCGGCGAACAGCCCGCCCGCCCGGCCAGCAGCCCATTGCGACGTACGGATTTGGATGCGTCGGCCATGGTCACTCGCCCATAGTACAACCAAGCATTTGCTTGGCCATCCCCAAGTTCGAGCGATGAGGTCCAGCCGGGCGGTGTGGATTTCGGTGCCTTCGAACGACTTCTTTGTCGGCCACGCACGCGCCGTTGACGCTGCGCAGTTTGGTGGAATCGTGGTCCGTATCCGGCAGGAGTCGTTGACTCAGCCAAGACTGGCGACGGCCGTACGGTAGAGGACGGTCTCGGCCCGATCCCAGGACCAGCCGTTCTCCACGACCAGAGTGCGCCAGCCCGTCGGGCCGAACCAGAGCCATAGCAGGTCCGCCGTTTCCGTCACCGGATAGGGCGGCGGCGGATTCAAGCCGTGCAGATGGCGGGCGGCGGCATGGAGCGCGTCACGGTAGGCCGCGGTGGCGCGCTCCCACAGCGCCTCACCATTCTCGTGAACGGGTAGCGCCTTGCGAATCGCCTCGTGCACCGTGAACTGGCTCTCGTTGCCGATGCGTGTGCCATGGGCCAGCGCTTCGAGGACCGACTCCGGTGTCCGCAAGGCGAGCACACCCTGCATGGCCTGTTCGTAGCCGGACGCCACCACGCCCTGCTCGACGATCTGGTCCAGGATGTCGCCCTTGCTCCCGACGCTCGCGAAGACGGTTTTCGACGCGACACCGGCCGCGGAGGCGATGTCCGCGACGGTCACTCGCCCGTAACCGCGGTCGGCGAACAGTTCGGCCGCCCGCAGGAGGATCAGTGAGCGCGTCTGCGCAGCGGCCTGCTCCCGCAACGGGGAGACGTACGTGCGCTTCGAGGACATGGCGACATTCTATCGAAGATGATCACATAGTTGCTCTATTCATTAGGTGCCATATAAGGTCAATTTCGCCCCGCGAGGTGACGCTCGATGCCCCTGCCCCGCGCGGACCGACCGGCGCTCGGACACAGGACCGGATCGCAGACCGGCGAAAGGAATGGACGTCATGGGAATGGACGCCGCGGAGCTGGCCCACGGGCTCTTCCGGATCCTCGAGACGGGAGATCCGGCGCTGGCCGCTGATGTTGTGGCCGCGGACTTCCACAACCGCGATTCCGTCGTCTCGCCCCCGGCCTGCGCGCTACCCGGACCTGCGGGAGTCCTGGCTTCGGGCGCATGGATGCGGTCCGCCTTCAGCGACCTGCGCTTCCCCGTGCTCGGCGTCGCCCGCAACGAGGGGCAGGTCTGGGTGCGGCTGCGCATGCAGGGCCGTCACACCGGTCCCTTCGTCCGCTTCCGCGACGGCGCCCTCGACCAGGCCGTACCTCCCACCGGACGCGAGATCGACTTCGAACAGATCCACGTCCTCGACCTCCGCGACGGCAAGGTGATCAGGCACGAGGCGGTACGCGACGACATCACCATGCTCGGCCAGCTCGGCGTCTTTCCCCCGGCCCCGGCCACCGCCGTGCGCATGCTCTCCTGGCGGCTGACCGGACGAGCCACTCGCGCAGCCGGCCACGTCACCAAGCAAGCGGCCGATGCGGCTGCCCTCCTCCACGACGGACCGCTCGAGAACCGCTGAGCGCTGGGTCGTCGGCGTGATGCGCTTCCTGTGGGCCTGACCGTCCTTCCGTGGATCGGCGCGATCCGCCGGATCCGTTGCTGTGGCTGGGCGGCCAGCGGCCAACTCGGCGAGGATGCCGCGGCGGCTCGGGTCGGCTACGTGCAATGAAGACCTGTTCGGCCAGCGCCTCGGTATCAGGGCGGCATCGAGTTATTCGACCAGTTCACCCAGCTCACTCGCCCAACCTTCGGTGTTGCCGTCCGTTGGCAACTGGGCAAGCCGGTTGCCACCATCGTGAGGCGGGTCCCGGAGCTGACCGTTGGCTTGCGTCAAGGGGAGCTGGACTGCACCGTCGTCGGTGCGAGTGTGCCAATGAAATAGGCCGTAGTAACCGGTCTGTTCCGCTGTACATTCGAGCTCTATGCCCGCCGACGGCACAGGCCCCTTCGGCTGAACCCAGCTGAACCGCACGACCGTGCGATCGGCTATGTGGTGGGTCTTTCGAGCGCTTCGGCGAGCTCGATTCGGCTGGTTATGCCGAGGCGGGGGTAGATGCGGTACAGGTGGGAACCGATGGTCCGGTGGGAGAGGTAGAGCTTCTCGGCGATTTGGCGGTTGGTGAGTCCGCTGGCGGCGAGGGTGGCGATCTGCAGTTCTTGCGGGGTGAGTTGGTCGCGGGCGTTGAGGGTCCGACGAGTGCTGGCTTCGCCGGCGGCGCGCAGCTCGTTGCGAGCGGCTTCTGCCCACGGATCCGCACCGAGTGCGTCGAACGTGTCGCGGGCCGCGCGCAGTGGTTCGCGGGCTTCCGAGTTTCGGCGTTGGCGGCGCAACCGGCGACCGTGGTGCAGTTGCAGCCGGGCGCGGTAGAGGGGCCAGCAGCCGACGTGGCTGTTGAGTGCGTCGGCATATGCGGTGTCCGCGTCGGCGTCGTCGGCGAGAACCGCTCGGCTGTACTCGTCGACGACGCTGAGCATCGGGGCGGGCAGCTGCGTCGCCAGGGCAGGCAGTTCGGCCAACAATTGTCTTGCGGCGCCGACCTTTTCCGCGGCGACCGCCGCATCGGCGAGTTCGGGAGCGATCCACCAGCAACGCATGGGGTGGCTGACCGGGTCTGCCGGGTCGAAGACACGTTGCAGGGCCGCGTAGGCGTCGTCGGCACGGCCCGCCAAGAGGTGGATCATGCCGCGGGTTTGTTGGGCAGCGACGTGAATAGACCGCATCCCGGTAGCCAACGGGCTGGTGTGGATCTCGCGTAGATGATCATCGGCGAGCTCGGTTTCTCCACGCAGCGCGGCGATCATGGCCAGGTTGGTGCGCCCGGCGACCAGATGGAATTCTTCACCGGTTTCCTGGGCAAAGGACCGGGACTCCTCGGCTTCGGCCCGGACCGTGTCCCATTCGCCGAGCCAGATGCGACTCCAGTTTCCGGCGCCGAGGATGCCAGCGAGCAGGCCGAGTCGTCCTTGGTTTCGTCCGGTACTGGCGGCGGCGTCGATGTAGCTGGAGCCGCGCCGGAAGTCGCCGAGGAAAAGGGCGGCATAGCCGAGGAAGCGCATGGCAGCGGCATCGGAGCGGTCCGGGGTCAGCCGGGCGAGATGGTTGAGCACCGCGGGGCCGCGGTCCCAAGGCAGGGTGTAGGCGTCGATGGCAAGTCGGCGGGGGTCGTGCGCGGGTAGGTCGAGGATGTCGAGTTGGGTGGCGATGGCTGTGCGGGCCTCGGGTGAGGCCTCTTGAAAGAAGCTGCGGGAGGCGGCCCGCCACAGCAGCTCGGCTGCGAGGTCGGTGTTGCCCGCGGTGTGGACCTGTGCGGCGATGTCGATTAGTTCGAATATCCGACCTTCGGGGTCGTATCGGCCGAATGCGATGACTTCCTCTACGTTGGCGAGCCGCGCTCGTTCGATTGGTCCCAATGCGCCGAGGTTTGCTCGATCGACCAGGTCCTGGGCTTCGCGGCGGGCGCCGGTTTCGATGGCGAGTTCGGCGGCGTGCAGTAACAGCGCAGTGGTGCGGTCCGGGCTCTCGGAGAGTTCGGCTGCTCGGTGTAACGCGCTGACGGCGGCCATCGTCGCGCCTCGGGCCCGGGACCGCCCGGCGTAATCTTCGAGTAGTGCCGCGATGGTGTCGTCGGCTCCGAGCGTTGCCGCGGCCCGGTGCAACAGTTGCTTGTCGGGGAAGTCGGCAAGTACGCCGGCCAGGGTGGTGTGGGCGCCGAGTCGTTTGGCCAGTGGCGCGCGGACATAAACGGCCGAACGCATCAGCGGGTGCCGGAATCGCAGTGCCGCGCTGGATAACTCGACCAGGCCGACATCGAGGGCTTCCTGCAGATGTGCGGTGGTGACCGGGGTTCCGGCGAGTT
Source organism: Nocardia sp. NPDC004278 (assembly GCF_053602975.1). Lineage (NCBI taxonomy): Bacteria > Bacillati > Actinomycetota > Actinomycetes > Mycobacteriales > Nocardiaceae > Nocardia > Nocardia sp. NPDC004278. The sequence goes on along the minus strand of NZ_JBSGEQ010000021.1, from coordinate 111,068 downwards.
CGGTGGCTGCCTGCAGCAGTCGTCGGAGATCGCAGGTGACGTCGGCCGCCAGGACGATCAGCAGGACTCGGGCCGGATCACTGAGCTCGGCGGAGCGGGCGGCGAAGGCGGCTTCGAGGCGGGTGGTGAGCGGGAACTCCTCGACTACCCGGTCAGCGTTGGTCTCGCGTAACGCCCGGGGCAATTCGATCAGCGCCAACGGGTTTCCCGACGCCTGCTCGAGCAGCCGCTGTCGAACGGTGGTTGTCAGTGCTGGCGCTTGCGCATCGAGCAGCGCGATGGCATCGCGCTCGTCCAGCGGGTCGACGACGAGGTCGGGCAGTCCCGCCCGGTGCGCCGGATCCGCTTGCCCGGCGCGGCTAGCGGCCAAGGTGAAGACCGCGTCGCTGCCGACTCGGCGAGCCACAAAGCTCAGCACCTCGGCACTACAGCTGTCGAGCCATTGCAAGTCATCGACGATCAAGACGGTCGGGCACTTTCCGGCGGCCTCGCCGACCAACTGAAGCGCGGCCAACGCCACCGGGTACAGATCCGGGCTGCCGTCCTCCTGCCCGAGCGCCGCGCGCAGTGTGCGCTGTTGTGTCAGTGGCAATTTCGCTGCCTCGGACATGAGCGGATGCAGCAGCTGGTGCAGTGCGGCGAAGGGCAGGGTCGCCTCGTTCTCGACGCCGACCGCCGAAAGGACGGTCAGTCCCCGTTCGATCGCCGTATCCCGAACCGCGGCCAGCAGCGCCGATTTTCCGATACCGGCTTCGCCGCGCAGAACCAGCGCTGACCCGCTACCTGCGACAGCTCGATCGAGCAGGTCCCGCAGCAGCGTCAGGTACTGCGCGCGCCCGACGAGACCTCGGGAACCAGCGGGCGTGGTCGCCAACATGTCGCTGGAGAAGAACGGCGCCGCCGAAATCTCACTACCCACCCGCGAATCCTGGCAGACGATCTGGGGGTTGCACAACGCGAGCCAGCAAGTAGTCGTGTTCGCTGGGGACCGAACGCGCTAAAAGTGTGCATAGCGCCAGCGGGGCGACTGAGTCATCGAGTCAGGGTGACTGAGTCATCAACACAGTCACCGGAGCAGTCACGCGACTGATTCGCCCGGGGTGCCCGAATCCCTAATTTCAATGGCATGACATCGACATTCACCACCACCGACGGCGCCCAGATCTTCTACAAGGACTGGGGTACCGGACAACCCGTCGTCTTCAGCCACGGCTGGCCGCTGAACGCCGACGCCTGGGATGAACAAACCCGCCTGGTAGCCGACAACGGCTTCCGTGCCATCGCCCACGATCGTCGGGGCCACGGCCGATCCAGCCAGACCTGGGACGGCAACACCATGGACCGCTACGCCGACGATCTGGCCGAACTGATCGAAGAGCTCGATCTGCACGATGCCGTTCTCATCGGACATTCCGCCGGCGGCGGCGAGGTCGTTCGCTACCTCGGTCGGCACGGCAGTTCCCGCGTCGCGAAGGCTGTCCTGCTCGGCGCCGTACCCCCGGTCATGGTCAAGTCCAACACCAATCCCGAGGGAACCCCGATCGAGGTTTTCGACGCGATCCGCTCCGGCGTGGACAAGGACCGCTCCCAGTTCTATTGGGATCTGAGCGAGACCTTCTACGGCTTCAACCGGCCCGACGCGACGATCTCGGAGGGCGCCCGCCGGGCGTTCTGGCGGCTGAGCATGCAGGCCGGGATCCGGGCCGCATACGAATGCATCACCCAGTTCTCGGAAACCGACTTCACCGAGGACCTGAAGCACATCGACGTCCCCGTGCTCGTCGCCCACGGCGATGACGACCAGATCGTCCCGCTTCATGACTCGGCGGTGAAATCGGCTGAGCTGATCAAGAATTCGACCCTTCGCGTCTACCCCGGCGCACCGCACGGGTTGTACGGCGAGTTCCGCACCGCATTCGAAGCCGACCTGCTCGCATTCCTGAAGCACTGAGTTCACCGTCACCACTCCCCGCTAGATCCCGGCGTCATACCTCGCCAGGACAACTCTCGATCACAAAGGACCGTCATGCGATTCACCAACGCCGTCAAGCTTGCCGCCGTCGCGCTTGGACTCACCTCGACCATCGCCAGCGCAGGCTGCGCCACCGCCGACCCAGGCCCCGACCACGTGCGGCCGACTGTCGTCCTCGTCCACGGCGCCTTCGCCGAGTCCGCCAGCTGGAACGGGGTGATCGACCAGCTCAACCGACAGGGCCTGACCAATATCGCCGTGGGCAACCCGTTGCGTAGCGTCGAAGGCGACGCCGACGCGGTCCGCAGCGTCGTGTCCTCCATCGACGGACCCGTCGTCCTCGTCGGGCACTCCTACGGCGGCCAGGTCATCTCTCAGATCCACGACCCGAAGGTCAAGGGGCTGGTTTATGTCGCCGCCTTTGCCCCGGAGGAAGGCGAGACCATCGGCGAGCTTTCCGGCAAGTTCCCGGGCAGCACCCTCGGTGAAACCCTGAGCAAGGTTGCGCTCCCTGACGGCAGCACCGACCTCTACATCCAGCCCGACAAGTATCCGCGTCAGTTTGCCGCGGACGTGCCCGCTACCCGAGCAGCACTCGACGCCCGTACCCAGCGCCCGCTCAATGACCGCGCTCTCAATGGCAAGTCCGGGGCACCCAACTGGAAGAACCTGCCGTCGTGGTTCATCTTCCCCGACGCGGACTACAACATCCCGGTCGCCGCGCATCGGTTCATGGCCCAGCGCGCCGGGGCCCGCGACACAGTCGAGATCGCCGGAGCCTCACACGCGCTCACGGTCTCTCAGCCCGACGCCGTAGCGAAGGTTATCGTCAACGCCGTCAATTCCGTCTCCTGACCAGCAACAACCGCTGTGCCGCGTGGACATTCCACGCGGCACAGCGGCATTCCGATGCGTGGGCGCAATGCTCACGGCGGCGCCGACGCGTGCTGGATGCCGATCGCGAATCCCGCCGGCGACTGGGTGTGGCCTCGGCGGCCACCCCTGCTACCTCCTCTGACCAGCACCTATAGGTAGAAGCGTACGGGCGGACCGGGTATTGCCGGTTGATGATGCGCCGGGACTTGGCTGTGATGTTGATACCGCTCCAGTGGCCTCGATCACATGCGCCGCCGGGGACGTCCGCTGCGCGAACGCATACTTCCGGAGGATATTCATGGTGAAGATCGATACCCGTCCCAGCGACGTCGGACTCCGACGCCCGGGTCCGGCAAACCGGCGCGCGTGGGGCATCGTCGTCCTGCTGTTCCTGTTCTTCACGCTGAACTTCGCCGACAAGTCCGCGATCGGCTTTGCCAGTCGACAGATCCGTGCAGACCTCGGATTGTCCGCGGGCCAGTACGGACTGCTCGGCAGTGCATTCTTCTGGCTGTTCGCCATCGGGGCGGTCACTCTCACCGCCGTGCTCCGCAAGATCTCCTACACCTGGGGCGCCGGATTGCTGATGATCTGCTGGATCGCCAGCATGCTTCCACTGACCGTCCAGACGTCATTCGGTGTGGTGCTGGCGTGCCGAATAGTGTTGGGCTTCTTCGAAGGTCCCGCACACGCGCTGTGTCAGTCGATCGTCGCCGACCGGTTCTCGCCCGAGAAGCGTGCCACAGCCGGCGCGCTGGTCAACGCCGGCTCGTCGGTGGGCCCGCTGGTGGCAGCACCCTTGTTGACGTGGGTGATTCTGACCTGGTCGTGGCACGCCGCCTTCGCTGTCCTGGTCGGCATGGGTGTGCTCTGGATGATCGCCTGGTTCTGGTACACGGAGAAGCTGCCGTTCAAGCGGACAGATGCTGCGGTCGAGGGTATCGCGACGGTGGAACAGCAAGACCCCAACGGCACGATCGTGGTTCCCTTCCGGCGCCTGCTGATGCTGCGGAGCTTCTGGGGTTTGGTCCTCCTCTCGTTCGCCGGCTACCTCATCTCCTCTCTGAAGGTGGCGTGGCTGCCCGCATACATGAACGAGGGGCTCGGGTACTCGGCGAGGACGGTCGGGACGCTGGTGACGCTGCCGTACGTGGTCGCGGTCGCCGTCCTGCTGTCGGCGGGTCTGCTGTCGGGACGGCTGCTACGTAAGGGCTACGGCTCGCGAGTTGCGCGCGGCTACCTCACCGGCGCGTACCTGCTGGTCGGAGGCATCTCGATGGTGATCTTCACCCAGCTCGCGCCCGGGCCGGTGCAGCTGGTTTTCGTGATCGCCGCGTTTGCCGTCAACAGTGTCGCATTCTCTGTCGCGTTCGCCGGGGCGTCGGACTTTCTGCCTGCCCGGCAGCGGGTGGCGTTCTTCGGGTGCATCATCGCCGCCTACAGCGTCGCCGGAATCGTGGCGCCGTACGCCCTCGGACTCATCGTCGAGCATGCGCCCAGCGCGGCGCAGGGCTACTCGACCGGCTTCATGTTCGTCGGCATCACAGTGTGCGTGCTCGGTGTCGTCGGCGGCGCGATGCTGAACCCGGAGAAGGCCAAGGCCAGGCTCGAGCAGCTGACTGTCGAGTACACGGCGCGGGAGGCTCGGTGACCACCATGAGTGGACCTCTCGCAGGCATCCGGGTGCTCGACCTCGGCCAGTACATCGCCGGACCCAGCGCCTGCCAGACCCTCGCGGACCTCGGCGCGGATGTGCTCAAGGTGGAAAGCCTGCGCGGAGACCAGGCACGTGGCATCGGTACGTTCGGCCAAGCGATGGTGCAGGCCTACAACCGGGACAAGCGCAGCATCGCCCTCGATCTCGGCCAAGAGGAAGCGCGGGTGATTCTGCACAAGCTGCTGGCGGAGGCCGATGTGCTGGTACAGAACTTCCGCAACGGCTCCGCCGAACGGCTCGGCATCGGTGCGGATGAACTGAGCGGACGCTATCCCCGGCTGGTGCACGCAAGCGTGACCGGGTTCGGGGTCAACGGGCCCTCGAGTGCCCGTCCAGGACTCGATATCGCCGCTCAGGCGGAGTTCGGGCTCATGCACGCCACCGGCGAAGCAGAGGGGGAACCACAACGGCTGGGTCTGGCCGTCGCTGACGTCGCCGCGGCCAATGCGCTTGCCACTGGCATACTCGCCGCGCTGTACCAACGGACCGCGACCGGTCGAGGCGCGCACGTCCAAACCTCGCTGATGGAGGCGACGCTGGCGATGCAGGCGGCAAACTGGGGGGAGTACACGATTACGGGGCGGGCTCCGCGGCGCAAGGGAAACGGCCAGGCCCATGCCGCGCCAGCCGCCGACGTGGTCACCCTGGCAGACGGAAAGATCGTGCTCTCGGCATACACGGCCGAAAAGTGGTCTGCACTCTGCCATCTCATCGAGCGTCCAGACATGATCGACGACCCGAGGTTCATCGACAACCCCGCACGGGTCGCGCACCGACAGGAACTCCTCGCCGCACTCTCCGAGGCATTTGGGACGATGACCCGCGACCAGGCGGTCGCGCGGCTGCTTTCCGCCCAGATTGTTTGCGGCGCAATCCGATCGTTCGACGACATCGCGGACGACAAGGACGTGCTGGCCTCGGCGATCCTCGTCGATGTCGCCGACGACGCCGGCTGGTACACCAGTCCGGGCCTGGCATTCACACTCGACGGCCGCCGCCGCACCACCTCGGTCGCTGCGCCTGCCCTGGGACAGCACACTGCCGCCGTCCTGCACGAACTCGGTTACTCGGACCAGGAGGTAGCCGGACTGCTCGACAGCCGCGTCGTCGGTGACTCCGCATTCAACTGCCCCTCTTCGAAAGGCTCCCTTTAATGATCGACCCCGAGATCCTGGGCTACGAATTCTCCACCTACCTGAAGGTGATCGCCGAGTTCACCGAGAACGAGCTGATCCCGGCCGAGAACGAGATGGTGGAAGCGGGCGAGGTGCCCACCCACATCGTCGACCGGATGGCGGCACTCGGGCTGTTCGCGATCTCGATTCCCCGTGTCTACGGCGGGCTCGAATGGACCATGGAACAGCAGGTGCAGCTCACGTTCGAGTTCACCCGTGCGTCGTGCGTGTACCGGTCGCGGTTCTCGACGGTGATCGGCCTGTGCTCGCAGGCGATCCTCGACCACGGCACCGAAGACCAACGGCGAGCGCTGCTTCCGGCGATGGCGGCGGGGGAGTTGGTCACCGCGTTTGCACTCACCGAGGAATCCGCCGGTTCGGACGCGGCACGCGTGCGCACCACCGCCGACCGCAGGGGTGATGTGTACTTCCTCAACGGGAGCAAGCGCTACATTACGAACGCCGGCTGGGCGGACGCGTTCGTCGTCTTCGCCCGCACCGACGAGACCGAACCCGGCGCCGACGGGGTCTCGGCGTTCATCGTGGACGCCACGTCGCCGGGTGTGCGAACTGTGTTGCCAGCAATCATGAACGGGCACGCCGAGGCACCGGTCGGCGAGATCTATTTCGACGGTGTCGAGGTGCCGGCGCACAACCTGCTCGGTGGGGTGGAGGGCACGGGCCTGACAATGGCGCTGCGCGGCATCAACCACGCGCGCCTGCACGTCGCGGCGACCTGTGTCGGCCAAGCGACCCGAATGCTGGAAGAAACGACGGCGCATGTCTCCGGCCGCACACAGTTCGGGGCTCCGCTGTCCGACCTCGGTGCCGTTCAGGCGACGCTCGGCGCGAGTTTCGCCGAGATGGAAGCCGGCCGGGCACTTGTGGTCGAGAGCGCCCGAGCGTTCGACCAGGGTGTCATCCCGCGGCACCGCATCGCCGCGGCGAAGTTGTACAGCTCCGAGATGGCGAGTCGGGTCGCCGATCGTTGTGTCCAGTTGCTGGGCGGTGCGGGGATCGTCGGCCCGCACCCCGTTCCGCGGATGTGGCGTGATGTCCGGGCGCTGCGTGTCTATGAGGGATCCTCGCCGATCCACGAGCGGAACCTCGCCAAGGCCATGATCAAGCAGGTCGGCGTCGACGGGACATTGCCCGACTCCTACCGTGTCTGAGCGACGGCCGATCCGTCGATGCGAAAGGAAGGCTGTGTCATGGACATACGGCAACTCGAGTATTTCCTTGCCGTTGTCGAGCATGATGGTGTGAACCGGGCAGCCCAGCACCTCCATGTAGCGCAGGCGTCTCTCTCGCAAGGCATCCGCCAGCTCGAACGTGAGTTGAAGCTCAGCTTGTTCCACCGGACCGGACGAAATCTCGTCCTCAATCCCGCAGGTCAACTACTGGTGGAGCCCGCCCGCAAGGTGCTGAGCGACCTCGTCGCCGCGCACGACATCATGCGTGGGGCCCGTGAACTACAGGTCGGGTCGGTCACGATCGGCACGATGCCGGAGATGTCCAGTGAGGCGGTGGCCGCGTGGAGTGCCTCGTTCATGAGACTTTATCCCGACATCCGGATCGACCTGTCGGAGTTCCCGGGTGCCGGGGAACTCTGCGACGCGGTGTTGGCCGGGCATTGCGAGCTCGGGTTCACGACCTTTCCGGTCCCGACGGACAACCTCGAGCTGGTGGAACTGGGGGTCCAGCGGTTGTTGCTCGTGATGCCACCCGGGACTCCCACCGAGACGACCCGACCGTTCGAGCTGGCACGACTTCACGGTGTTCCATTGGCGGTGAGCAATTCGGCTCGCCGCGAGAACGATATCGTCGCTTCGGTACTGCGACGGGAATCGGTGGTCCCGCTGATCAGAGCGCAGGTGCCGAACCGGCACGCGCAGATGACCCTCGTCCTCAACGGCGCCGCCAGTGCTTTCCTGCCGTTGCGGATGGCGACGGCTGCGCACCGGCTCGGCGCCGTCGTGGTCGAGACGAACCCCGATATCCGTACGCCGTTCGGAATTGTGCATCGCCCGGGTGCCCTCAACCCAGCGGCCAGGAGTTTCGTCGTGCAGAGTCACGCCGACCTGGCACGGCGCAATGCGCGAATCGCCGAACTTCAGAACGCTGGCACATCACTTCTCGATGCAGCGCTCGAGGCGGACGCCGAACTGGACTCGAAAAGACACATCGTTTCGAAGGGACCGGTCAGTTGATGCCGAACTGGACACCGTTTCGATCTGGGGAGGACCCGGACCCGCGCTTCACCCTCGCGAACGAGCGCACTTACCTTGCCTGGATGCGGACGGCAACAGCATTCGTTGCGCTCGGCGTCGGGTTGGAGGCCTTTGGTGGCGACCTGCTCACGCCGGCGATTAGTGCAATGTTGGCCGCCATACTGCTGGTTACCGGCGGCGTGATCGCAGTTGCCTCGTTCGCACATTGGATCAGCGCGGAGCGAGCGCTGCGGACGGGCCGCACCCTGCCGGCGCCGGTGATGGCGCCAGTCGTCGGTGTGGTGCTCGTCATCTGCACCACCGTCTTGGTCGTAACGGTGGTGAATTCCTGAATGGGCGCTGTCCAGGTGACCGACAGCGGGCTCCAGCCCGAGCGCACCTCGCTGTCCTTCGTTCGTACCAGCCTGTCGATACTCGGGTTGGTCGCGGCGTGCCTGCGTTGGCTTCCGTCGAGCGGTTTCGTGGCCCTTGTGGGCCCGGCGATCGCCGGCACGCTTGTCGTCGTCGTCGGCCTCTATGAGCAGCGCACGCGGTCGGTCCGGATGACGCGATTTGCCGACGAGTACGCTACGCCGGCGGTGGGCGCCGGAGCCGGCCTGGCCGTGAGTGTTGTCCTGCTGAGCCTCAGCGGACTGTGGGTTCTGGTGCGGTGAGGCCAGGTCCGGACGGTCCACCGCCCGCGAACCAGCAAGCCAGGAAGACCACCTTGAATTTCATTGGCGGATAGGCCGACTCTCTGACCCCACACAGACGCCCTGCCCGGTGGGCCGTACCGCCCGCCGCAGATGCGGCTGGAGGCTCTGTCTGGGGGCCTTCGACAACCTGATCCGCTGGGGTCGGTGGGCGGTGCCCTGCCCGATCCGCGCCGACGACATCCAGCACCGGAAGATGGTCTCGCGGCGTAAGGCCCGCATGGACCAGGACACCCGTAAGCGCCTGCCCGTCTTGCCGATTCTCGTCGAAGGGAAGCAACAGTTGTTGAATGCCTGTCCCGGGCTATTCGGGCGCCGGGTGGGGGTGCTCGGGCCGGTCGGCTACTCGACGATGTACGCGTCGAAGGACACTCCATCGGGTTGGCGGCCGGCGACAACGGTGAATACACCGAGGTTGAGCCAACTCAGATCCGGTTCAGTGGCTTCGATCTGTGCGTTAGCGCGGAAGACGTACTCGGAGGGGTCGACATCCGCCCCGGCCGCCAGCCGGGCGAGTACTTCTGGTGGGCCATGTCGCACCGCGCGCATCTGCAGGTAGAGGTTGGCACCCGAGGCGGAGTGCAGGCCCATGCGGATGTCGCCGATGCTGGAACCGTCCGGATTGATGGTCTGCCAGTCGCCGCTGACGCCTGGCAGGACGATTCCGGTCATCGGTTCCGGGCCGGTGAAGGTGCCACCGACATGTGGCACGATCCGGTGCCGTCGGCCGTCGGCGTCCTGTCCCAGATCGACGGGCGTGCCGAGGGCGGCGTCGATGTGGAGGACCAGACGAAGCTTCGGGGCTGGCAGTGGTGTGGTGGTCATGAAATAAACCTCCGTCTTTGCGCGGGCCGGTTGCTGTCTGTGTGGATCGCTGGGCGGGCATCACCACACGATGGTGTGCAGGCGTGCCGCCGAGCAGGTCTGCACGTGTGCACCGATGCCCGCCGACTCCCCGGAATCGGGCTTGCGATCAGGCCGCTTTGAGCTGGGTGGCGATCTGGACGGCGCGCTGGGCCTGGTACCGAGCGGCAGCACGAGTGGTCTCGTTGACCGGATTGCTGCCCTGACTGTCCACATGCGAGGTGCCGTACGGGTTGCCATCGGTGAACTTCAGCGGATCGGTGAAGCCGGGAGCGACCAGGATGCCACCGAAGTGGTAGATGCTGTTGTAAAGGGCCAGCAGCGTGGACTCCTGACCGCCGTGGTCGGTGGCGGAGGAGGTGAAGCCGCTGTAGACCTTGTTGGCCAGTTTGCCCTGGGACCACAGTCCGCCGAGGGAGTCCATGAACTGCTTGAGCTGGGCCGAGACATTGCCGAAGCGGGTCGCGGTGCCGAACAGGACGACATCGGCCCATTCGATGTCGGCGGGGGTGGCGTGCGGAATCGTCGCGGTGGCGGCGTGATTAGCCGCCCAGTTCGGGTTCGACTCGATTGCTTCGCGCGGAGCTAACTCGGCTGCCTTGAGCAGCCGGACCTCGGCCCCTGTCTTGATCGCCGCGTCATGGAGTTCCTTGGCGATTTCGGCCACGGTGCCCGTAGACGAGTAGTACACGATCGCGACTTTCACTGGGGTAGCCACAGTGGCGTCTCCGTTTCATTGAGTGGTAGCTGAGTGCCTCTGACTCGTCCTAGATGACCAGTCGTGTATGACAGTAGACGACCGGTCGACAAAAAGCGAAGTTCCGACCGGCTCTGCAGGGACTTAATGCCTAGCGTCTGAGAGGTAAAAGCTCCTACTGCTGTACAATGGGGTGTTGTGGAGCTGCGTCAGTTGCGTTATTTCCTCGCGGTCGCCGAAGAGCTGAACTACGGCCGGGCAGCCAAGAAACTGCTGATCGCGGGCCCTTCGCTGTCGCAGCAGATCAAGAGCCTCGAGCGCGATCTCGGTGTGCGGTTGTTCGATCGAGACCGCCGTGCGGTCGCGTTGACCACTGCGGGCGCGGCGCTGCTTCCCTACGTCCGCGACCTGGTGGAGCGAGCGGAGAACCTGCGCCGCCGCGCGGCCGGAGTGGTGGCGCTCGAGCCGGTGCGGCTGGGCTACGTCAACTGGTTGCCGCCGGATCTGCTGGGGCGTACGTCGACGGTGGCCCAGGTTTTGCTGGATACGTGGGTCGCTCCGTCGCACACCCAGGCTCAGCGTGTGGCCGAACGCGGCTTGGATCTGGCGGTGTGCTGGCTGCAGACCCATGACTTGGAGCGCCTGGAACTGAATGCCGCTCTTATCGGCGCGGACCGGCTCCATGCGGTGTCGGCCGGGCGGGCGACGGGCGCGATCCAAGCTTGTGACACCGATATCCTGGTCGATGACGACGCGGCGATGTGGTCGTCGTGGAACGCGTTCGCCGAGGAGTTCGCGCGGGCAAGTGGGGCTCGCATCGTGTCGATTTCCGACAGCGGGATCACCGGGCCGGCGTTCTTCGAGCATGTGCGCCGCAGTCGCCGCCCGGTCATCAACTCGCCCAAGGGACAAACCACGCCGGTGCCGCAGGACCTGATTCGCCGGCCGGTGATCGCGCCCGAGCCGTGCTGGACCTGGTCGCTGGTGTGGCGGCTCAGCGAGTCCCGCCCCAGTGTTCTCGCCGTGGTCGATCTGCTCACCGGCGACCGGCCCGCGGCGATCCATGCGGCCGATACGTGGTTGCCAGCCGCGGATCCGTTCCGCCAGTAGGGGATTGCACGGCCCCACATAATGGAGTCGCCCCCAGGTCCGACCCACGCAATTCGTGCAACCATTCAGTAGATGACCGGTCTACAATGGTGGGGTGGGAAGAACCAGTGACGCCCGGGAGAAGATTCTCGAGGCCGCGGCCTCGTTGCTAGAACAACGCGGCTATTCGGCTCTGGGTGTGGCGGAGATCTGCAAGACCGCCGGAGTGCCCAAAGGCAGCTTCTACTATTTCTTCGAGTCCAAGGAAGCGCTGGCGCTGGTCGTGATCGACGAGCACTGGGCTGCGCAGCGCAGTGACTGGATCCGCATACTCGAAAGCGACGCGCCGCCGCTGTTGCGGTTGCGGCAGTTGTTCGAGGAGACCGAGGCTACCCAACGATCGGGGCAGAACAGCTGTGGAACCGTTTCGGGCTGTTTGTTCGGCAACCTCACCCTCGAAATGAGCAACCACACCGAGGCGCTGCGCGAGCGCCTGCAGCAGATCTTCGATGCCGAAGTCGAGATGGTGCAAGCGGTTGTCGCCGAAGCTCTCGCGCTCGGACAGGTCGCCGTCTCCGACACCCACAGTGCTGCGCGATCGGTCGTGGCGCAACTAGAGGGCCAGGTGATGTTCGCGAAGCTCTACAACAACACGAGCCATCTGACTCCCCTGTGGGCCAACTGCCTGGCACTGTTGGGCGCCGACCCCACGGCGGCGAGTACGCCGACGCTGGTGTGATCGCTGACGATCAGCGCCACACGCCCGCTGCCGATATGCCGCGGCCTTGATCTCTCGAGCCCGGGGGTTCGTCATCACCGGTCTGTCCGGATCGGCACCGATCCTGCAGTGGCGCATGCCTTGTCGTCAATCGCGCGGCTTCGGAAGCATCGCCCCTCGCGGTGGTGCGCAGCTCGTCGACTGGCTCGAGTCGAAATGGTTCGGCGAGCCGACGAATAACCTCGATCGCCGCGACACTTCCGCGGCCATTCGCTTGCGTTCTCCCCGATCTCAGTGCTGAGGCGAGTTGCCCCGCATCAGTTTTCGTGCCAGACCCAACCGGGCTGTCTGGTCAATGTGGCGGCCGATCCGCATTGGCCGTGACGTCGGCATAAGCGCTCGACTACCCGTCTGAGCTCGTCGAACCCCATTCGTGTCGACAGGGCGGTCTGCGGGGTGAGGTCGAATCCGCCTTCGGCGCTGCGGGGGAGTCCTGGTTCACCGCCGTCACAATGTGGAGGCGAGGCGGGTGAGGATGCGGGCGACGGGTTCCGGGGTCGCCTCTCGGTATCCGGTGCCCGCCCAGAGGTGGATTCGCTGGGCGTCGCCCGCCGAGGTGGCGGCTTTGCGGATCGGGCTGGTGAGATAGTGCACTGCCGGATAGCCGGTGGGTGCGATCTCGGTATACCTGTCGGTGAAGGCATTGCGGAGTGCGCGTGCTGGGCGACCGGTGAACGCACGCGTCACGATGGTTGTGTCGAAGGCCGGGTCGGCGATGGCGGTCTTGTGGGCGGTGGAGGCGCCGCTCTCGTCGGCGCGGAGCAGAACGGTGCCAACCGAGACGGCTGCCGCTCCGGCGCGGATGGCCGCTGCGACGGCATCCGCTGTTCCGATGCCGCCTGCGCCGATGACGGGGATCGACACGGTGGTGGTGATCTGACGGATGAGATCGTCGAGGGGGATCACCGGGGGAATTGTCCCCGGCGTCAGCGTGCCGGAGTGCCCACCGGCCGCGGAGGCCTGCACGGCGAGCATGTCGACCCCGGCGTCCGCCGCCTGGTGCGCCTCGGTGGTAGAGGTCACGGTCTGGACGGTGACTGTGCCTGTTTTCTTGAATGCGGCGATGACGGCGGCAGAGGGGATGCCGAAGGTGAAGCTGACCACCGGGACCGGGTCGGCGAGGAGGAGCGCGATCTTCTCGTCCCAGTGATCGTCGTCCTCGCGCAGTCCGATCTCGCTGAGGTCGATTCCGTCGACATCTGCCTCTGGCTGGAGCAGGCGCGAGTAGGTGCGGTAGGCATCCTGAGTGATCGGAACCGGGTTCGGTGCGAAGAGGTTCACTCCGAAGGCGACGCCGGATGCCCGGACCGCTCCGACATGCTCCGACAGCGCGTCGATGTCCTTGTACCCGGCGGCGACGAATCCGAGGCTCCCGGCTCGGCCCGCTTCGATGATGAACTCGGGTGTCGACGGCCCGCCGGCCATCGGCGCGGCGAGCACGGGGTTCATTACTCCGAGTCCGGTGAGTGGTGAGCCCATCGTTGGTCCTGTCTGTCGTTGTTCGCCTTGTTCTCGTCTAGTCGATTTTGGAGACGTGGTAGTGGCTGATCAGCCAGGTACCCGCGATATTTCGGAGAATGACGGTGAGATGAACCGGAAGCGTGGGGCGATCGGTGAAGCCGAAGTCCACGGTCTGGTATCCGACGATCACGTCGTCGGAGAGCTGCCTGGTTTCGAGAATGCGGTAGTCGGCGGAGAGGCCGAGCGGCTGCGAGGCATAGTAGTCGGCCACGGCTTGGCGGCCGATGGAGTAGGTGGGGCGCAAGCCTTGGAACAGGGCGTCGTGGGTGAAGAAGGCGGCGACCTTCTCTGGTTCGTGGTTGTCGATCGCGGCCTTCCAGCCGTCGAGCACGGTTGCGACCGCGCGTTCGGTATCGATCATGACTTTCCCTCTCAAAAGTTCTGTGCGAAGCGTGATCCGGTGACGGGTCCAGGGAACCGGACGCGCAGCGACGTGCAGCACCGCCCGTCTCGGGTCAGTGTCGGTGTCGTGTGCGTTCGGGCGGAAAGCACACCGGTCGGGGTGGCGGTTCAGCGGCCCGCGCCCTGACCACCGTCGACGTTGAGAACCGCGCCGGTCACATACGGTGCGTTCTCGAGGTAGAGGACTGCGTCCACGACATCGGAGACCTCGCCCATGCGGCCTATGGGATGCATCGCGGCCAGCGTGTCGTGATACTCCGGGGCGTGCATCGGCGTCCGGACGACACCCAGCGCGACCGCGTTGGCGCGCAGACCGCGCCCGGCGTACTCGATGGCGAGTGCCTTGGTCGCCGACTGCAGTCCACCCTTGGTCAGTGACGCCAGTACCGAGGTCACATTCGAGTCGGCGTGCTCGACGAGGGAGGTGGTGATCTGCATGAGGTGACCGGTGCCCTGGGGGAGCATCGCCGCGACCACGCGGCGGGTGATGTGGAAGAACCCGGTGACGTTCACGCCGGCGACGAGGTCGTAGTCGGCCTGGGTGTATTCGGTGAACGGCTTGGCGAGGAAGACGCCCGCGTTGTTGACCAGAGTGTCGATGCGGCCGAATCGATCCAGCGCGGCGGCAACGACCTGCTCTGCGGTGCCGGGATCGGCGATGTCGCCCTGCACGGTCACCACCTCGGGGTCGTCGGATGCGGTGATGGTGCGGGAGGTGGCGACGACACCGAAGCCTGCCTTGCGGTATCCCTCGACCAGTCCGGCACCGATGCCCTGCGAGGCGCCGGTGATCACAGCCACTTTCTGCGGTTGCATGCTCATCTCCTTTGCGTATCGGCCGTGAAGACGACCGGTCATCTATTTAACCGGTCGGGTGGCGTGGGGGATACCGACTGACAGCGGATCTGTGCGACTTTCTGGCTCCCAGCACGGAGGATTTCTGTCCTAACGGCCGCCGGCAAGTACTCTCTGCCGCGGTCCCGTCGCGAATATCCGGGTCGCTGCCTATGGCGTGGGCGCACACCATAAACGCTGCTCCAGCACTGCTCGGCGGCGCTATCACCGTGCGGTCGGCCGGGGTGCTCGGCGTAACGTGTGCTGATATGGCGGCACCCAAGAAGGCCGGGTCCGCGTTGGGATCACCGGAACTGGCTACGGCACTGCGGGGCGAGATTCCTGAACTGACCCGGCGGCTGATGGCGGCTATCTTCACCGACAATCCGGAGTGGACCGATTACTCGGCGGTGACACGCGCGGATCTGCGGGATGGATGCCAGCGGTTCCTTACCCGGATTCTGGACTTGCTCGGTGGGCAGGCTGCTGGGCCTGAACGCGATGATGTGGCGGCGTCGATCGGTGAGTTGCGTGCGGAGCAGGGGGTGCCGTTGGAGGCTATGCAGCGCACGTTCCGGCTTGGTGGGCGCATTGTGTGGGAGGCGCTGCTGGACAAGGCTGGGGATGTGGCGCCCGCGCAGTTCCGGGAGATGGGGACTGCTATCTGGGCGGTGATCGACGGGATGTCGTCGGCACTTGTCACTTCGTATCGCAATACCGAGCTGGATCGGGTGCGGCGGGATGAGCGGCGGCGGCACGGGTTGATCGAGGATTTGCTCGCGGGGCGGGCGCGCGATGCCCTGTTCGCGGCTCGGGCGGCGCGGGAGTTGAACCTGCCGGTGCACGGAGACTATGTCGTGGTGGTGGCGCGTGGTGGGTCGCACCCGCTGCGCATTGGATCGGAAACGGCGTTGGCATCCGTGGGAATTCGTTCGGTGTGGCACGATCGGACGGATTCGACAGTGGGATTGCTCGCGCTGGAGCATCGATCGGTCGAATCTGTCCTGCAGCTGCTGCGATCGCAGGTGCGTGGGCGGGCGGCGGTCTCTGCAGCGGTCGCTGGGTTGGCTGAGATCGTTACCGCGCACGCGTTGGCGCTTCTCGCGCTCGATACTGTGCCGGATGATGCTGTGGGAGTGCTAGTTTCGCTCGACGAGCGCTATCCCGAGGTGCTTCTGCTGCGGTCGCCCGACCTGGCCGAACTGTTGGTGCGGTCCACCCTCGGGCCGGTGCTCGACCTGCCGGTCAAAGAGCGGGATGTGCTGCTGCGCACTCTGGCGGTTTGGCTGGCCGAGAACCGCTCGGCGGCCAATGCTGCACCGCGGCTGCACTGCCATCGGAACACGGTGATCAACCGGCTGGAGCGCATCACCACACTGCTCGGCCGCCCGCTGGAGGGACAGCGTCCCTACCTGGAGCTTTCCCTTGCGCTGGCGGCTCTCAACCTCGGCGGACAGGCCCGCGACTAACCCGAACGAAACCACTCGTCCCAACAACCGAATTGGGCGCAGCGCCCAATTCGGATGCTGGATTAATGGACTTCGAGGTCATTGTTTGGGCTTCTCATTACCAGAACACTCGGATGAACGACCCACGACGCAACCCAAGGTGGGTCGGCTTCATTCGAGGATGAGGAGCACCACGAGTGCCGGATTTCGATCTTCTGGTGGTCGGCGGCGGTCCCGGCGGGTACGTCGCGGCCATCCGTGCGGCCCAGCGCGGCCTGCGCGTCGGATTGGTGGAGAAGGAGCGCCCGGGCGGCGTCTGCCTGAACTGGGGCTGCATTCCCACCAAGGCGATGCTGCGGTCGGCCGAGATCTTTCAGACCATCAAGGACGCCGCGGATTTCGGTATCCACGCCGATAATGTCCGCTTCGACTTCGCCGCTGTGCGTCAGCGCAAGGATGGCATCGTCAAGGAACTCACCGACGGCGTCGGCGGCCTGCTGAAGGCCAATGGCGTGACCCTCATCGAGGGCCATGCCCGGTTCACCGGCCCCAGCACCGTGGAGGTGTTCGAGGCGGGCCAGTCGCCGGTCTTCCCCGGTGGGCCCCGTTATGCTGCCGCGCCGACGGCTACCGCCGTGCGCAACGTCAGCGCCACCGACGTGATCATTGCGACCGGTTCGGTGCCGGCGCTGCTGCCTGTGCCGGGCGCGGACCTGCCCGGTGTTATCACCTCCGACGGCGCGTTCGGGCTGACCGAGGTGCCCAAGCGGCTGGTCGTCATCGGCGGCAGCGCGGTGGGCGCGGAGTGGGCGAGCCTGTTCGCCACTTTCGGCAGTGAGGTCACTGTCGTTGAGATGCAGGATCGCCTGGTTCCGTTGGAGGACAAGGAGATCGGTGTCGCGCTGGGGCGCTCTTTCGGCAAGCGCGGCATCAGCGTGCTGACCGGCTCGACCGTCACCGGAATTGTGCAGGCGGAGGGCGCGCTGCGCGTCGGCGTGGGCGGACCGAAGGCTCGGGAGATCGATGCCGATGTGGTGCTGGTCGGTGTGGGACGCCGCCCCAATACCGCCGAGCTCGGCCTGGATCTAGCTGGAATCGCCACGGACGCACGGGGTTTCATCCCGGTCGACGAGCAGCTGCGCACCGGTGTCGAGCATGTCTATGCCATTGGCGATGTCACCGGCAAGGCGCTGCTCGCGCACGTCGCCTCGCACCAGGGCCTGACCGCGGCCGACGCCATCGCCGGCTACGACGCCCACATCGACTACGCCGTGATCCCGGCCGCGACCTTCACCCATCCGGAGATCGCCAGCGTCGGCCTCACCGAGGACGCCGCCCGCGCTGCCGGCCACGAGGTGATCAGTGCCAAGTTCCCGTTCGCAGCGCTCGGCCGCGCCAAGACCTTTGGCGAGACCGAGGGCTTCGTGAAGATCGTCGCCGGTGCGCGGCATCAGGAAGTGCTCGGCGTGCACATCATCGGCCCGTCGGCCAGCGACCTGATCGCCGAAGGCGCCCTGGCGATTTCGCTCGAGGCCACCCTCGAGGAACTCGCCGACACCATCCACGCCCACCCCACCCTCGGTGAGATCGGCATGGAGGCGGCCCTGACCGGGCTCGGCCTGCCGGTACACATCGCGCCACCCAGGAAGCGTTGAGGAGACCCCTCGTGACCACCAGCACCGCACCCCGCAAGCCGTCCCGCAAGGCGAGCCGACCCGCCGACGGCCACCCGGCCACCGCGGAAACCGCTCCGCCCGAGGCCGCCGCGATCGACTCGGGCGTGGCCGAGTCGATCGCCGCCGCCGTAACCGGCCCGGTCCAATCCCGTATCGCCGCAGAGGATCCCGGTACCCTGCGTGGCTTGTACCGCGACATGCTGTTCGTGCGCCGCTTCGAGGAGCGCACCGCGCAGGCTTACCAGCAGGCCAAGATCGGTGGCTACTGCCACCTCAACCTGGGTGAGGAGGCCACGGTGGTCGGCATGGGCGCGGCCATGCGCCCCACCGACTACCTGTTCACCAACTACCGAGAGCACGGCTACGCACTCGCCAAGGGCATCGAGCCCGGACGTGTTATGGCCGAGCTGTACGGCCGCTCCACCGGCACCTCCAAAGGCTGGGGCGGTTCCATGCACATGTACGACACCGCGACTCGCCTGCTGGGTGGTTACGCCATTGTGGGTGGCCAGGTTCCGTTGGCGGTCGGTGCGGCGCTGGCCATCGACTACCGCGGTGGTGACGACGTGGTGGTGTGCCAGATGGGGGAGGGCACCACGAATATCGGTGCGTTCCACGAGTCGCTGAATATCGCGGCGCTGTGGAACCTGCCGATCGTGTTTTTGGTGATCAACAACCAGACCGGCATGGGCACCACCGTCGAGAAGTCTTCCGCCGAACCGGATCTGTGGAAGCGCGCGTCCTCGTATCGCATGCGTGGTGAGCGCGTGGACGGCACCGATGTGCTCGCCGTGCGCGATGTCGCGAGCGAGCTCATCGAGACCGCGCGCCGCGAAGGCAAGCCTGCACTGCTGGAGGCGGTGAGCTACCGCCTCAAGGGCCACTCCGTGGTAGACCCGGCGAAATACCGTGCCAGCGAGGCAGTTTCGGTCGCCCGCGAAAACGACCCGATCGCGCTATGGCAGGCTGCCCTGCTGAACGCCGGTGTGCTGACCGAGGATTCGGCCGCCGACATCGAGCAAGAGGTCGCCGCCGAGGTAGTTGCCGCCGTCGAATTCGCCGACGCCAGCCCGCATCCCGAGCCGTCGAGCCTGTTCGACTACAACTACGCAACCCCGGTGGCCGCCGACTCCCGCCGCCTGCCCGCCGATCCGCTGTTCACCCACTAAGGACATCACCGTGGCTGTCATGACCTATCGCGAAGCGCTGCGCGAAACCCTCCGCGAGGAGATGCGGCGCGACGACGACGTCTTCCTCATCGGGGAAGAGATCGGCGTCTTCGAAGGCTCCTACAAGATCACCGCCGGCCTGCTCGCCGAATTCGGCGAGAAGCGGGTGCGCGACACCCCGATCGCCGAAGAGGGTTTCGTCGGCGCGGCTATCGGCGCGGCCATGCTGGGCCTGCGTCCGGTCGTGGAGATCATGACGATCAACTTCTCGCTACTGGCGCTGGACCAGATCGTCAATCACGCCGCCAAGATCTACGGCATGTTCGGCGGGCAGACCAGCGTGCCCATGGTCATCCGCACCCCGGGCGGCGGCGGCCAGCAGCTGGGCGCGACGCATTCGCAGAACATCGAGCTGTACTACGCGTTCGTGCCCGGATTAAAGGTGGTCGCCCCGAGCACCCCGGCCGATGCGCGGGCGCTGCTCAAGGCCGCCATCGACGACGACGATCCGGTGCTGTTCCTGGAGAACCTGTCGCTCTACAACACCAAAGGCGAAGTGCCGCAGGATCTTCCGGCCGTCGAGATCGGCAAGGCCGCGGTCACCCGCGAAGGCAGCGACATCACCCTGATCGGCTACTCCCGCATGGCGACCGTCTGCACCCAGGTTGCCGAAAAGCTGGCCGCCGAGGGTATTTCCGCCGAGGTCGTGGACCTGCGCAGCCTGCGGCCCCTGGACCGCGACACCGTTGTGGCCTCGGTCAAGAAGACCGGCTGCGCCGTCATCGGTGAGGACGACTGGCTCACCTACGGCATCGGCGCGGAGGTAGCGGCCTCCATCTCCGACGGCGCCTTCGACTACCTCGACGCGCCGGTGCGCCGCGTGGCCATGGCCGAGGTGCCACTGCCCTATGCCAAGCCGCTGGAACGGCTGGCCCTGCCGTCCGCCGATTCGCTGTACACCGCCGCCGTGGAAACGCTTGCGGCCGTGGGCAAGCGGCGCTGACACCGGAAACCAGAGGACAGAACTATGCCCGAAATCACCATGCCACGCCTGTCCGACACCATGGAGGACGGCGTCGTCTCGAGCTGGCTCAAACAGGTCGGCGACAAGGTCACCCGCGGCGAAGTGCTCGCCGAGATCGAGACCGACAAAGCCCTCATGGAGCTCGAGGCCTACGACGACGGCGTGCTCGAGCAGATCATCGCCGCCGAAGGCACCCGCGTCCCGATCGGCGAGCCGATCGCCATCGTCGGCGACGGAAGCGGCGCCGCGACTCCGGCCGCCCAGCCTGCCACCCCCGCACCGGCCGCTCAGTCGGCGGCTCCGACGGCCCAGCCCGCCGCGGCGAACGGTGCCGCGGCGGCTGGGAACCGCAGTGCGCCATCGACGTCCGCACCCGCCGTTGGCTCGACGGCGGCGGGTTCCGACGAGCGCAAGAAGTCCTCGCCGCTGGCCCGCAAGATCGCCCGCGAGCTCGGCGTCGACATCGCCACCGTGACCGGCACCGGCCCCGGCGGCCGCGTGACCCGCCACGATGTCGAATCCGCCCATACCGCGGGCGAAACCGCCGCCCCCGCAGCGGCCCCGGCGGCCCTGGCGGCCCAAGTCTCGTATGCCGCACCGGCTTCGGGCGACTACGACGAGATCCCGCTGACCAGCATCCAGCGGGTGTCCGCCACCCGGCTCACCGAAAGCAAGCAGCAGGCGCCGCACATCTACCTGACCAGCGCCATCGACGTGACCGATCTGTTCGCCTTCCGCGCCGAGATCAACTCGACCTTGGCCAAGACCGGCTCGGCCAAGGTCAGCGTGAACGATCTGCTGGTCAAGGCCGTCGCCGTCGCACTGCGAACGAACCCGACGGTCAACGTCTCCTTCGCCGGGGACAAGCTCTATCAACACCACGGCGTGCACATCGGCGTTGCGGTCGCGACCCCAGCGGGCCTGCTGGTTCCGGTCATCCGCGACGCCGATCGCAAGCCCGTTTCCGCCATCGCCGCAGAGACCCGCGACAAGGCTGAACGCGCGCGTGACCGCAAACTGAAGGCCGATGAGATGAGCGGTGCCACCTTCACCATCTCCAACCTGGGCATGTTCGGCATCGAGCACTTCACCGCCGTGATCAACCCGCCCGAGTCCGCCATCCTCGCCGTCGGCGCGGCGACCGACGAGCTGCGGCTGGAGGACATGCAAGTGGTGAGCCGAAAGATCCTGCGCATCACTATGTCCGCCGATCACCGCGCCATCGACGGGGCCGTGGCCGCCCAGTTCCTGGCGCAGCTGAAGGACCTGCTGGAACACCCCTTGCTTATCGTCGCGTAAGAGTAAGTAGTCAGGGACGCCGCCCTGGACCCCTTGACGGGCACTTGAAGCGGACCGCCGCATAGGTGGGCGGCGTAGCAACGACAGGGACCGGGCCGGTATAGGCGGAGATCCAGCGTCTCGCCCGCATTCAGCGCACCGACGTGCGAAGCGACCGAAGAATGCCAAGGGTAACTATTTGCTGAGGAGGACAAGGCGCTCCTCGGCGTGCGCCACGCCCGCCCGGGCTGTTCGAGCGGTTGTCCGAGACCCAGGGCAGCGGAGCGGTCGTCCTGGGTCAGAGGCAAACCACGACTGTGGCGGTAGACCGACTGACACCGGCGGTCCTCATTTGCCAGACGTCGTCGAGCGTTCGACCCTGACAAACCGAGCTCTGATGGGAAACGGACGCATAACAATGTTGGCCACATAACGCGGCCTCGTAGCCGATCACATGGCCGTACGCGTGCCCCCAAAGGCGGTGCACGCCTGGTATCGAGGGGCGCCCTCTTGCCTTCGCCGAGCGGGCTGCGCTCGAACAGCCCATCATCGCCGCCGCACAACATCGAAGAAGGCAGTTGCACCGTAGGTCGGATGTATCGATGCCGACCGGCGCAGTTGTCGGATCGGTGATGGTCGCGCCGCCCGTCGGTGCGAATCAGGTGGGGCGCAGGTCTATTCCGGCTTCGAAGGCTGGATCCTTGGATTCGCTGCGCTTCGAGTACCAATACGGGCAGCAGCATTTCGCCTTTGTCGTTGAACTCCGGATCGAACTCCGCCTGAGCGAACAGCCTGAATATCGAACTCGAAGTGATCGCTGATTTCTTGCTGTCGCCTGCCAGGCTGAAGGGACCACCGGTTTGCCATGAGTATGGGACCGGGTTGCGCCCCGGTCGCGGGGCCGTGTGGTGATGGTGACTGGTGGGTGGGGTGTTGGTCAATTCCTTGGTCGGTCGAAGGCGATCGCGCGGGCCCAGGTCCCGGGGATGTCGGGCGGTGTGATGCCGTCTCCTTTGACCAGGGTGGTGTGGTCGGGTGTTGCGGTGATGACGTGTCGGGCGAAGACGGTGAGCAAGACCTCGGCGAACATGCTGTTCGGTTCGCCGGGGACACGGACGACGTTGTGGAAGATCGACGGTTCGAGGGTGTCGATCCAGTCGTGGTCCGCGGTCACGACGAGCCAGTCGGGCTGGGTGAGGACGCGGACGTTCTCGGCGCCGGCGGCCAGCGCTTCCCCGACCAGCATTGTGGCGATCTCGACCGGGTCGTAGGCGCCGCGGCGGAAGAACCGGCACTGTTCGCGCCGGATGTAGTCGAAGACGTCGACAGTTGTGATGTCATCGGGGTTGTAGTTCATATCTGCCCCTTCGCGGTCCGTCGCGATGGTGTCGGACGGCCCCCGGTCTGGTCAATCGGCTGCGGGTTTCTCGGATGCTCTGGTTTCTGGCGTTGCCGGTATGACTCTCCTTCGACGACGAGTTCGTAGGCGGCCGATTGGAGCCGGTCCATGGCCGACTGTGCCAGCAGCGGGTCGGCCATCATGGTCAGGATCTCCGGGGGTTCCCGGTTGCTGGTGATCACCGCGGAGGCTTTGCGGTGACGTTCGACGATCAGCTCGTAGAAGTCGTTGGTCTCGGGCGCCTCCAGTCGGTGCAGGGCCAGGTCATCGATGATCAACAGATCGACGCGGTGCAGTTTGCGCATCTCGTCTTCGTAGCTGCCGTCCAAGCGTGCGCCGCGCAGGCGTTTGAACAGTTTGCCGGCCCGCTCGGTGTGAACGCTGTGATGCCGACGGACCGCGACGTGTCCTAATGCGTTGGCCAGGAACGTCTTTCCGACCCCGACCGGACCCATAATCAACACGTTGTAGGCGTCGGCGAGGAACCGCAGCGAGCACAACTCGGCCCAGAGTTCGCGGTCGAAGGTGACCGCGGTCGAGTCGTCCCAGGCTTGCAGCTGCATCTGCGGGTCCAGGTGGGCGGTCTTGGCGCGGCGCTGTTCGGATTGCCGGTCGCGGCGGGCGACCTCGTCGGCGAACAGCATCTCCAAGAAGTCGTGGTGCGGCAGGCGATTCGAGCGGGCGAGCGCGAGGCGCTCGGGCAGGGTGTCCAGCAGTTGACCGAGCTTGAGGCGGCGCATCAGCGATTTCAGCTCCGGGGTGATCTCGATCGGTTTGGCCGCCGGGAATGCGGCGGGACGGCGGGTGTTCATGACGGCCTCCTGACCGCGAAATCGGTGGTGGAACGAACGAACCGGGACGGCGCCGGCAGCAGCAGCATCAGCTGCTGGCCGCTGGTGGTGCTGCGGGAGAGCATGCGGTCGATGACCCCGACATCGACCACCTCGGCATCGAGAGCGCGGCGGCAGGCGTCGTCGACCTCGGCGCCATGGCGGCGCACCAGCCCAAGGAGCCGATAGACCTGCCGCATTTTCGTCCAGGGCAGCGGATGCTCGAGCACCGCTGCGGCGTAGGCGCCGACATGGGGGCCGTGATCGAAGGCTTTGCGCTGCAATGTATTCAGATCCCGCATCGCATAAGCGGTGAGCTCGCTGGGCAGGTCCGCCGGATCGGTCTGCCGACGGCCGGCCCCGACCCGGGGGTGGACTTTGATCAGCTCGCCGCGGAAGTAGAGCTTGACGGTCTGCGAGTCGACTCGGGCGGTCAGCCGTTGCCCGACGAGATCACCGGGAATGCTGTAGAGCGCCTGGGAAATCTGAACATGTCGGTCCGGAGCGACCTTCGGATTCGCCCAGGTCGGGATGTCGAATATGGTGTCGGGCAACGGTTTCAACTTCGGATGCTCATCGGCAGCGAATACCTCGGCCGGGCGTAGTCGCGTGGTGCCGTGGATGCGCATGCCCGCGGTCTCGCGACACCAGCGTTGCGCGCGTTTGCGGCAGTCGTCGAGGTCCCGGAATTGTTCTCCGGCAAAGAAATTCGACCGTGCATAGGGAACGCAGCGTTCGACGCGCGGCTTGTCCTGAGGACTGCGGATGCGTGCCGGATCCACGACGAAGCCGCGGGATTCGGCGTATTCGCGGAACGAGTCGTTCAACCGGGGATCGGTCGCGTTCGCCCGGTCCACGATGGCCTTCATGTTGTCCGGGATCGCGACGGCGAACACGCCGTCGAAGAACACCCACGCGGCCTCGAATCCGGCGATGACGTCGTTGAGGGTTTCCCGGTAGGTCGGATAGACGAACATGTGCCGCGAATACACTGCGGTGAAGATCAGACCCTTCACCATCCGCCGCCGGCCTTCGATATCGGTCAGCAGCCGGAGTCGGCCGAAGTCGACCTGCACCTCCGCACCGGGCTCGCAGTCGGCCACCCGCACTGTCGTGCGCCGCTTGCCGAACCCCAATTCCGTTGTCGCGTAACGGTTCAACGTCCGATACGACACCACCACCCCGCGGCGGCCGAGCAGGATATGGATCTTGGTCAAGGTCAAGCCCTGATCAAGCCATTCCTTGATCTGCTCGGACTGCCCGGCAATGGTTTCCCACGCCTCGCTCTTGCCGTTCGGGCGTTTGCGCCGAACCCCGGCGATCACCGTCGCCAGCAGCTGGTCGGTCAGCTGCTCGGCGCCGCCGGCACGGTCCACACCGCACGACTGCGCCCGCTCGACATACCGGCGCACGGTCTTGCGGTCGGTGCCCGCCAGGTGGGCCACCTCCCGCAACCCTCGACCCTGCAGCCACGGCCGCAGCATCTCCCTGATCTCGATCACCGAAACCTCCCGGTAGCTCATTTGGCCAATACAGCGGCCGAGCGACCGGAAGCCCTGAAGCCACAACCGGGCGGTCCCACAACTGGCAAAACTGCGCTAGTCAGGTGGTCCCATCAGTGGCAAACAGGTGGTCCCATGCTCATGGCAAAAACAGCTCCGAAGCGGTCCCTTCCTCCTGGCAGCGGACACTCGCCAGGACGCGTATCCGCGTTCCCCATAGGGCGCACACAACTCACTCGCTGTCGGAAGAAAGACGGCCGAATCCCGCATGGCGCCCGGCCTGATTCGTCCATTTCCACCGGCTTCACCAGGCGGTATGTCACTCATCTGTCGGACAACCTCCAACTGGACCAGGTCCGTTCTCGAACATGGTCCGCCGGTCCCGCGTGCCGTCCGGCGGGGCGCGGACCGACGTCCGACGACTGCAAGCCTCATTCATGCTATATGAAGTCCATATAATATGATAAAAGTATTAGAGATCATAGGGTATTGGCCGTGCGAGAGTGAGGAGCCTGACAATGGCCAACGTAAGAGTTCGCGTGGGTGCTGCGCAGACGATGTCGGTGTTGCGCACGCCGGAAGAGCGGTTCGAAGGCTTGCCCGCCTATCCGTTTGCGCCGCACTACACCGACATCGACGCTGGTGATGGCGTCGGCACGCGGCTGCGGGTGCACTATCTCGATGAACGCCCTGTCGACCCGGCGCAAGAGTCTGGGGAGACCATCCTGCTGCTACACGGAGAGCCGTCGTGGAGCTTCCTGTACCGGCACGTGATACCGCCGTTGGTCAGCGCCGGGCATCGCTGCGTAGCGCCTGATCTCGTCGGGTTCGGCAAGTCGGACAAGCCCACCGACCGTTTCGCGTACACGTATCAGAGCCACGTCGACTGGCTGGCACAAACGGTATTCGATCGCCTCGACCTTCATAACATCACGATGGTTTGTCAGGACTGGGGCGGTCTGCTGGGGCTGCGCTTGCTGGCGGAGCATCGAGACCGGTTTCGTCGCGTGATTGCGACGAACACGTCGTTCCCTACCGGCGACGAGGATCTCGGAGGCTCCTTTGCCCTGTGGCTGCAGCTCAGTCAGCGTGCGAATCCCTTCGACATCGGCCAGGTCGTCGACCGGGGCACCGTGACCGATCTCGATCCTGCGGTGCTGGCGGCGTACAACGCACCGTTTCCTGATGAGTCGTATCTGGCGGGTGCTCGCCAATTTCCGCTACTGGTGCCCATCGCGCCGTTCGATGACGCAGCAGCGGCGAACCGCCTGGCGTGGGACGTGCTCGGGACGCTGCAGATTCCGTTCTTGTGCGCGTTCAGCGACAAGGATTACGGGGTCGGCGGTGGTGCCCGGGTATTTCGTGAGCACGTTCCGGGCGCGGCCGGGCAACCGCACGTGACAATCGCCAACGCCGGTCACTTTGTGCAGGAAGATCAGGGGGCGGCGCTAGCCGTCATCGTCGACGAATTCATCCGATCGATGCGCTGAACCGGTGGCGGATGTGCCGTGGCGGAAACCGCCCGCCGAACGAGTCGTTGGGTGGTGACATGGCGGCGGGGCACATCGAATTGCGGTCTTGAACGTCATGCCGGTCTGATGATGCGCATTCGCCCGTGGTTCGGCCACATCGGCGCGCCATTTCTATGCCTGCGCGGGGTCTGCGTATGATATGTAAGCCGTATAAATGTGGGCGAGGTGGCGCAAAGATGAGTTCAGTAGCAGGTCGTGCAACGACGCGGAGCAAGCGGAGGTTGACGGCCGACGTGCGGGAAGCGTTGCGTGACTTGAATATTCAGTTGTCGCTGCTCAATCGGAGGTTCGGTGGTCGGGTTGAGGTCAAGGATGTCGATTGGACGTGCCTGGATCTGATCAACCGATATGGCCCGCTGTCACCCACGGCGCTGGCACGTCGTGCCGGGTTGCATCCTGCGACGATGACGGGGATCTTGGATCGGTTACAGAAGGGTGGGTGGATCGTGCGCGAGCGTGATCCAGAGTCCTCGGATCGTCGTGCGGTCACGTTGCGTGCTGTGCGTGAACGGAATGCCGAATTGTTCGAGTTGTTCTCCGGGATGAACAACCGCATGGATAAGTTGTGTGCTCGTTATTCGGTGGCTGAACTCGAAGTGATCGCAGACTTCCTGCAGCGGACCGGCGCAGCGGGGCACGAGGCAGCGGAGGAGTTGGCTGAAGACTGAGCGCAGGGGTTATGGCGTGGCCGGCCGTGGTGTGTTGACGTCGACTCAGCGAGCAGTCCAGGACTCCGTTCGTGTGTCAACGTGCAGTCCAGGGGTGTGGTGGTGTGGACTGGCGCGGCGCGCTAGTACCTCGTTCCAGGTAGGTCGGTGGGGTAATCGGGGTGTCTGGTTGCTGATTTGCTCCACCGGCAGCGATGTTGCCGGTGGAGGTGGTGCCAGTGGCTTGGAAGCCGGATGTGTTCGTCAGAACGGTGACCCCGGAAGAGCGGCGTAAGTTGCAGCAGATCGCCTGGCGCAGTGGGCAGCCGGTGCGGATGCGGCGGGCGGTGGTGGTGATGGCCGCGGCGCAGCATCAGCCGGTGCCGTTGATCGCGAAGTTGATGCAGGTTCGGAATCCTATGTGCGGCAAGTGATCCACGACTTCAACGAGCATGGGTTCGATGCTTTGGATCCAGAATGGAGCGCGGGCAGGCCGATGAAGACCGATCGGGCGACTCGTGATCGGATCTGTCAGATCGCTCGGTGCTGCCCCCGCGACCTGGGTGGCCTTTCTCGTCGGCGATGTCGAACGCGGCGAACAGGCTGGTGATGCCGTGGCGCAGGTAGTCTTGGGTGCGGCGTTCGAGCATGCCTGGCGTCATCGGCAGTACCGGTTGCGAGCGGTCGACGGCCCGGACTTGGGCTCTTCTCGTTGATGCAGAGCACGCTCGCCTTTGAGGCGTTAGTGCGCGTGAGCGGGCCGCACCGGTCAGTGATGTCGAGGCTCGTCAGTCGCCGTTTTCGGTGCGGTCGCTGCATCTTCGGTTGGTTAGCGAGAGTTGGATGTCCAAGTGGCACAATACTTCTCGCACGAGGCCTGTGAGCCCTCGTCGGTGTCGTGCCGTGCGCTTGCCTACGGCGGGACCCGTGTTGTGCTACTTCTCCACCCTTATTTATATGCCTTCCGCATTAGGTACGACACGCGGCGGCCGGGTGTATGGCACTCCTGCAAGTGGCAGAGGTGTCCGCTAGTGCTCGATCAAGCGTATTCGACTCGGAACACTGCGATCCGATCTGCCGCGGCGGCCACTCC
Organism: Nocardia sp. NPDC004278; assembly: GCF_053602975.1. Taxonomy (NCBI): domain Bacteria; kingdom Bacillati; phylum Actinomycetota; class Actinomycetes; order Mycobacteriales; family Nocardiaceae; genus Nocardia; species Nocardia sp. NPDC004278. Next base: position 82,622 of record NZ_JBSGEQ010000021.1, on the reverse strand, counting down.
GTCCGGAGTCGGTGCGTTGGCCAACCCGGTGGTTACGAAGCGCTTGCCGACGCTCTTCGGGCTCGTCGCAACCAGTTCGCGCAGCAGGGGTTGGCGTTGTGCAACCGGAATCTCGACAAGGCGAGCCGTCCAGGACTTTCGTCCTCGTCTCAGCGTGACAGTATCTGCGGCCCGCGCGTTGGCCACCCATGCGGCCCTGGGAAACGCCTGGAATATGTACTGGCCGCCGTCCAGTTTGTTCACGGCGATCGGAAAGGTGCGCAGCTGCCCGCTGCGTCTGCCCTTGACGGTGAGCAGCTGCATAGGCCCGAAAGCGACACCTGCCCGCTGCAGCCCGACGATGATCTTGTTGAAGGTGTTGGTCGTACGGCGGTAACTATCTGCACTCATGCCACCGACCTTACCCGATAAAATACGAGGACCGTATAGTCTAGAACACATATCAAACTGGTTGGCGGACAACTAACCTCGCGTCCAGCCTGCGGCGGCGGTTATGAGCGTGGAACGCCTGCCATGCCCGGGTGGCGCCGAACTGGGCATTGAAACGTCGCTGTTCAGCATGCAGCGGTAGACCAGCGATCTGTGCGCAGATCTCACATGGCGATGTCGACGGCCGATGGGGCGGTTAGCACCTCGCCACGTCGGAGCCGATGCATCTTGTGCCACAGGCGATTCGAGAGGCGGTCTCAATCCAGGGCGGCGCCGCCCACACTCTCGTCGCGGTGTGCACCGATCGCGGTGATCGCCTCGACGACCTCGGGGCAATGGGAGAGCCCGGTCCTGATTCATGCGCTTGATAGCGGCGGCTGTGACACTGCACCGCCATGACGATGTGTTCGCCCAGGCATGCCGAGTCGATCAGGCCAACCTGGTCGATATCACATTCCGGATATTGGGCGACATCGGCGATGCCGAGGACGTCTTGCAGGATGCGAACCAGACGTTGGGTTGGAAGCGAAAGTTGCAGGCCTGCACCTCCATTGAGCTGTCTCGGTGTGGGTGAAGCGCTGCTCTAGCGAATCAAACCTAGTTGCCGTGCCCGGGCGACGGCCTCGGTGCGGTTGACGGCGCCGAGCTTGCCGAAGATGTGGGTTAGGTGTTTCTTGACGGTGTCGACACTGACTACCAATTCGTCGGCGATCCGCCTGTTCGATCTGCCTGCGACCAGCAGGCCCAGTACGTCGCGCTCACGGGCGGTCAGTTGCTCGACCAGGCCCGGCACCATTGCCGCGGAACTCGACCCGGAACCTTGGACGCCGTGCTGGCTGAGCGCTTGCAACACCCGGGCCAGGTATCCGAGGGGTAGGCCGGGGGCGGCGGGTTCGGCCCGCTGGGCCGCGATCAGTCGGCGGAGTAGGACGCCCATTGGGGCACCCTCGTCGGCGAAAACCCGAACATAGCCTTGCGGGCAGGCGAGTGTGAGCGCATCGGCCAGCGCGTCGACAGCGTTGTTCTCCGCACCGCGAGCGGCTAGGGCCAGCGCCCGTAGCGCCTGGATCTCGATGATGCTCCCCACACGGCCTTGGGGGGCCGCCGCCGCGAGCAATTTGTCCAAGAGTGCAAGTGCCGGGCCGGGCAAGTCTTGCGCGAGCAGCAACCGGGCCAGCACGAGATACTCGGGCTCCCGGGAATAGTCCGGCTCGTCCTCCGCGCGCAGGTCGCGTTCCTTCGTCCAATAGGCCGCCGCGACGATGTCGCCGTGTGCGAGGTGCAACCGCGCCCATTGCGCTGGAACAGGGTTGAACAGGTCGGTCATGGCTGTACCCGACGTGAGCTGCTCGGCCTCGCCGATCGCTTCCATGGCCCCGGCCGGATCACCCTTGGCCTGCCGAATCAACGCCAGCGTCGCCAGCCCCGCGGCCAGCGGCTGAGTGTAGGTCAGCTGCCGGCAGTGTGTGATGCCCTCTGTTACGTCCCGGAGGGCGGCATCGAGCTCGCCTCGCTGGTAGGCCACCTCCGCCATGCCCACGTATCCCATGCCAGCAGTCGATAGAGTCGGCACACTGCGTGGCGCGGTGATCTCGAGTGCCTGCTGGTACGCGCCGAGTGCTGCGTCCAGGCGGCCTTGGGCGCGCTGCACCTGGCCGAGGTGGTAATAGCCTCGAACAGCCAGAGAACGCTCGTCCGCCCCCTGCCACTGGGCGATGCTCGAGGTGAAAGCCTGCTCGGCTGCTACGAGCCTGCCGCGCAGCCATTCGGCCAAGCCCAGTTGCCACCAGGTTATGGACTCCAGCATCCACTCGTCCTCGCCGAGTTCGGCCAGTGCCCGTGCGGCGAGCGCGGCCGTTCCCTCGGCATCGCCGTGCAAATAGGCGAGCCAGGCACGAGCGAGTGCGATCGCTGCTGGGACGTTCGCCAGCCAGCTCGCGGACCTGCCGACCGACGGCTCGAATGGCTCTTCACCAGCATCCGCAGGCGTCCGCTGAGCAGCGTCGAGCCGCGGCCCAGCCGCGTCCATGTTGCTACCCACGAGCGCCATCCACGCCTGAGCCAGGCACAGGCGGGGCCGTGACCGGATGAGCTCGGCGGGCAGTTCGGAAAGCCAACGGTGCACCGTTGCCTGCTCGCCCTGACGGAAGATCGCGTCAAAGTACCGTTCGATCATCCGTGCAGCCCAGACTGTGTCGTCCGCACGTAATGCGTGATGTACGGCCTCGTCGGCGAGCTCATGCGCTTCGCACCAGGCTGCCGCGTTTCGGTGCAGTGCCGAGGCATGTCCGGGCTGTTCGTGCTGCAGTTGGGCGCGGAGCAGCTCGGCAAACAGATGGTGATAGCGCCACCAGCCGCGTACCTCATCCAGCGGCACGAGGAACAGGCCGGCCAGCTCGATCCCTTCCAGCATCTCCTGGCCATCCGCCCGGCCGGTGACGGCATCGCAGAGCTCCCCGCTGAGGCGCTCGAGCACTGAGGTCTCCAGCAGGAACCCGCGCACCTGCTCGCTCAGTTGCTCGAGTACCTCCCCTGCCAGGTAGTCCAGGATATAGCGGTGGCTGCCGCTGAACGCTGCCGTGAACTGGGCGGGATTCGCCTGGCTTCGCAGCGAGAGGCCGGCCAACTGCAGGCCGGCCGCCCATCCCTCGGTGCGGGCGGTAAGCATCGTTACTGCCGCGTCGGGCAAGCCGCCGCCAGTCGCTCCACGCAGCAGCGCTGCCGCTTCGTCCGGTGCGAAGCGGAGTTCGTCGGCGCGCAGCTCGGCCAGCTGACCCCGCGCCCGCAACCGTGCTAGCGGCAGCGGCGGGTCGGACCGGCTGGCCAGCACCAGCCGCAGACCTGTCGGCAGGTGCTCCAGCAGAAACGTCAGCGCGGCGTGAACCGCCTGTGCATCAATCAGGTGGTAGTCGTCGAGGACCAGCACTACCTCGTCCTCACCAGACGAAGCGTCCAGCTCATTGATCAGCGCCGTCACCAGTCCTTCGAACGAGGTTGGGGCAGGTGGGCCGAGCAGCGGGCCGACCTGCTCGCCGATTCCCGGGCGCGCCCGATCGAGTGCCGCAACCACGTGCCGCCAGAACCGCGCCGGGTCATTGTCTGCGGCATCAAGCGACAGCCAGGCAACCGGCCGTCGGCCACTTCGAGCCCATTCGGCCAGCAAGCCGGTCTTGCCGAACCCTGCCGGGGCGCAGACCAGAACCAGCCCCTGTTCCAGATCTGCGTCGAGCCCACCGACGAGCCGCGGGCGGGGCACGAAGCCCAGGCGTAGCCCGGGCACACGCAATTTGGTGGCTAGCAGCGCATCCTGCTCGGACATGACACCTCGTAACGAGTAAGCCGCGGACGGCTCAGCCATCGGTAACCTGCCGCTCAGCACGTCCAGCGATGGTTAGCTCGGTTGCTGGCTGGGCCGATTGTAATGGCGAGCCAACCAGGCGCTCCCGCTGCGGGACCGCCCGGCATGGGCGGCAACCAGAGAATGCCGCGCCTGCCCTGGCACCACTTTCGGGCCGGACGCGTCTTCGGAGATTCCACCTGCATATCCACCTTTGGGTGACGCGCCGGCCCGGGGGCGTTCGTAGCGTATCGGTGACGGAAATGCCCATCACCAGGAGGAATCGGCAATGGATGCGCTCAGGCTCGACCAGTACACGACCCGTCCCGCAGGCGCCGGGGAAGCGTTCCCTGCGCGTAACGCCTTGCCCCTTGCCGTGGCCGCCGCCCTCGGGCTCCTCGAACGGCAGCGCCAATGCGGCCGGGCACAGGTTCTCCGCCAGGACCGTGAGCGGGTGTGACGGGCTCGGGATGGCCGGCGCATTACGAGATCCGCGTCGATGGCGTCCTCGACGACCGGTGGGCCGACTGGTTCGGCGGACTGCAGGTCAACAGCGAGGCTGCTCAGACCGCCATCTTTGGCCTGATTGCTGATCAACCCGCGTTGCACGGTGTTCTGACCAAAGTCCGCGACCTCGGACTATGTCTGGTCTCGGTGCGTCGGCTGAGCCCCGACGAAACCAGGGATGGAACGTAGCAATGAGACGCAACCGGCATTCGGAAGCCGAAAACCACGACCCGATTCTTTCACCCACATCCCGCGGGCACTCGAGATAGGGAGACCGGCACCACCACCGACGCGGGTACCGAACTGATCAACCAGCACTTTCCACACCAGTTGGGTGACCGCCTCACCCCTGGCGGTTCGCTCCATTCAGCCGATCACGAGCCCGGCAGTGCGTGATTGCGCGACCAGCGTGCTCGCGCTTTTGCCCGCGCAGACACGTTACGTCGGGCTCCTGCAGGTCCCTGCCGTGATGGAACTGCCCGGCGAGGCCAACTGGTGGTTGCCATGCCCGCTCATGCGGATCCTGCCCGACCCGCGGTCCGAGGACCATACCGCGGGTCAAGGGAGGCGGAGCGGCATTGGCCGATCCGTCCTCCCAGCTTGGGGTAAGGCCAGGCCCGTGCCCTCGAGCAGTCCGACGCGATCGGCCACCCCATCGCGAGTCAACAGCCATACCGATCGGCACCCAACTATCAGATAAGGACGCCCCAAATGACCGAACAAGACACATCCGAGTCCGTCGAACGGGAGAAGGTTCGATTCGTCAGCGGCGACACTGCATGTGCCGCTTGGCATTATCGGGGAACCAACGGCGCTTGCGTGATCATGGCAGGCGGGTTCGGGGTACCCAAGGAGCCGGCCACCGACCAGTTCGCGAAGCGATTCAACGATGCGGGGTTTGCGGTCCTGGCCTTCGACTACCGCCGCGTCGGTGAGAGCGATGGGCAGCCGCGCCTCGCGTTTTCGGCCAGAAACCAGCTCAACGATTGGCAGGCCGCGATCGACTTCGCCCGGACTCTGCCGGGAGTCGATCCGACCAAACTCGCAATCTGGGGGTTCTCCGCCACCGGCGGTCACATCTTTCGGGTCGCGGCGCGCAACCCGCAGCTCGGCGCGGCGATCGCACAGACACCGAACCCCGACGGTCCGGCCCTGAGCCGCAACGCCATGCGCCACCAGAAGCCACTGGCGATGCTACGTTTCACCGGCCTGGGCGTTCTCGATGCCCTCGGTAGTCTCGTGGGGCGTCCACCGCGATTGGTGCCGCTCGTCGGAGAGCCCGGGACCGTCGCGATGCTCACGACGCCGGACGGAATCGACACCGGACTCGCACTGCGTTCGCACATGTACCCGGACTGGCAGCAGATGATCGCTGCCCGCACCGCGCTTCGCTTCACTCTCTATCAGCCCGGCCGCGCCGCGTCCCAGGTGCAGTCGCCGCTACTTGTCATGGTCTGTGACCACGATCAGACGTCGCTCGTCAAGCCATCCGTGAAGGCGGCGAGCCGCGCTCCACGCGGGGAGGTCGTCGAAATATCCGGTCCCCACTACGCCCCGTTCTTGGATAAGCACGAGCAGGCCGTCGAAGCGCAGCTATCTTTCCTGCGCCGGCACCTGTTCGATCATCCGGCAGCGGATCACTCCGGCGTTCCCCATACCTCGCGGGAGCGAACGGTATGAAGCAGATCGAGCTGTCCGCGGGGACTATCGACTACCAGGACACCGGCGGTGACGGCCCCACGATTGTGCTGCTGCACGGATTGATGATGGACGCTTCGCTGTGGGATCGACCAATTGCCGAACTGTCCGTCGACCACCGATGCGTGGCGCCGACATTGCCGCTCGGCGCGCATCGGCACGGGATGCACGCCGACGCCGACCTGTCTTTGCCCGCGATAGCCCAGCTGGTCGCGGAATTCCTCGACCGCATCGACCTGTATGACGTGACCCTCGTCGGCAATGACACCGGCGGCGCGCTTGTCCAGCTACTCATGGGCGATGGCACCACACTTGCGCGACAACGCGTGGGGCGCGTCGTACTCGTCTCATGCGAGGCGTTCGACAACTTCCCTCCCGGGCTGACCGGCAAGCTGCTCATGCTCACTGGAAAGCTCTCGCCAGCGTTGTTCGGGCTGTTCATGCAGCAAATGCGGTTCCGGATACTGCGGCAGAGCCCGCTCGCGTTCGGGTGGCTGACCAAACGCGGAGACGCAACGGTCGCCGGTTGGATGGAGCCGACCTTGACTCAGCCGGAGATCCGTCGCGACGCAGTGCGAATGCTGCGAGCGGCGGCGGCAGATACGAGCTTCTTGCTCGCCTCGGCCGAGTATCTGCCGAGCTTCGACCGCCCTGCCCTCGTGGTTTGGGCGGCCGACGACCGGGTAATGCCACCCGAACATGGCAGGCGCCTCGTCGAATTCCTCCCGCGGGCACAGTTGATCGAGATTGCAGATAGTTACACTCTCATCCCACTCGACCAACCAGCGAGACTCGCCCGGGTCATCCGGGAGTTCGCTGACCCCTCCCACACAACCGAGCCGCCGCGCGGAACATCCCGGTCAGCGTGACTCGCCGTGCATGTCGTGTTTTGGAGGATTCACTGGTTCGACGTGGGTGGGTATCCCGATCTCATTGGGGCACAACGGTTTGAGCCTAGTGGTGAGCGAGACAGTCATGGGCCGAGCTCCGTCGTGATGCGGCAATGGCGGCAGAGGTGATGACGCTGGTTCGCTGTGAACGTGTCGTCGACGCCGGGGCCCGACCGAGATCCATTTGCCACGTCGGATACTATCTGCTTCATATAATATTGAATTCACATTATTTGACCGGCTCTCCCGCATCGGTTGCCCAGTAAGGAGTATCAGCATCATGGGTCCTGCCGCCAAGGTTGCTCGGTTCGCCGGGCCAGTGTTCACCGGTCTCTATGCAGGCTCTCTGCTCACCCTGCTGGTCCTCGAATTGGAGCTGCGGCGCTTCGACGGCTCGGTGTACACGCAGGTAGCGCAGATCAATCTCATTGGGATCCCATGGCTTTCCGGTGCAACGTTGATTCCCGCGATGCTGTGCGCGGCGCTCTCGGTGGTCGTCACGATCCGGCGGCCGGGGGCGGCCAAGTGGTGGGCGCTATCCGCGTTGCTGCTGTTGTTGACCGTGTTCGCTATCTCCTCGGCGATCAACGTTCAGATCACCGCCGCAGAAGGTCGGTGGACCGTCGGGGCGCCGCCAGCAGACTGGGCTGTTCAACGAGATCGCTGGCAGGTCGCGCACGCGATCCGCACCATCGCCGCCACCGTCGCATTCGTATGTCTGAATGTGCTCGCGGTCTCGGGCCATCGACAAACCGGTAAGGCCTGACCGGCTGCGGGCCCGCACCACGCGCCAATCAAACCCGGCGATCGATGCCGCAACGGCAGAGTAGGGCCGGAATTTGCGGCGGGGACACCTGTTGGTCCGACCGCGAAGTGGCAAGCATCACTCGATATGATACGTATATCATATAGTATCTGTTTCAAAATAATTGATATGATTCTCGTGTCTTACGGTTCCTGCGGCGACTCGTGTGAGCGATTCACCGGGCGGAGGAGGTCGCGATGATCGTTGCTATCCCCGTGGCCGGACGATTGGTCGCTAAGGCGCGTCCATGCTGCTGGATCCGGGCGTCGCCATGTCGGCGGTAACCCGAATTCGAACGGCGACCTGACCACATGAGCGTTCGTCCCGTCGGAGCCGAACAGACGCATCTGTCCTGTCGTACTCGAAAGGTCTGTTATGCCTATTGATTTCGCCGTCATGTACGCGACGCACGATGCCTTCCGCCGCGACCTGAGCCGACTGGCCGCGGCCGCGGAGTCCGGTCTCGCCGACTCGCCTGGTGTCCGCGCCGGATGGGCGAATTTCAACCGTCAACTGCATGTTCATCACAGCGTCGAGGACGCCGCGCTATGGCCGCGCGTGCTCGACGCGCTGCCCGATCGCCCGCACGACCGGGCACTGATGGCGGAGATGCAAGCCGAGCACGCGGCGCTGGACCCAGCCCTGGCCGCCGTCGAGAAGGGGATGCGCCGACAGTCCGCCGATGTGCCGGAGAGCATCCACAAGCTGACGGAGATTCTGAGCCAGCACATGGCACACGAGGAAAGCAGTGCATTGCCACTCATCCAGGAAGTCCTGACTCCGAAGGACTGGGATGCGTTCCGAGGCGCAATGGCCCGAAAACAGGGTCCATCGGGTGCCGCGGTCTATATCCCCTGGGTTCTCGATGACGCAACGCCTGAACAGCGGCGTCGTTTCCTGGCCGCGATGCCCGGTCCGGTCGCCCTGATCAACCGGTTGCTGTGGGAACGCCGCTATCGCAACCAGCAATGGTGGCACTGATCCGGGATAGCCATGCACCCGACGGAAGGCATTGGTTCCACGTAGGTCGGCGTTGGGTCGCCTACAGAAGTTACGGAAGGACATTGATGAAGGGCTCGATTGCAGCGTTGCTGTCTGTATCGGTCGCCACGATATTCGGCACTTGCGCCACTGCTTCGGCGGATCCGATCGCGGACAAATCTCGCGCTGTCGGCACCGTGGACGGCTGGGAACTGCAGATCACGAAAGTTGCGGAAAGTGTTGACAGGCAGCCGAATCTGGCTGATTCGCCGTTTACGCACGAGGGTTTCGTCAGCCTGACGGCGGCCGCTGATATCACCGGAACCGGGCGAACAGCGGTGAACTCCGGGACAGTACAGCTGGGGTATCAGTTGGGCTGCCAGGCCGATGTCACCAACGGTCTCACTGCCGGACTGGCCGCCATGGCAGGACCGAATGTGATGGTGACGGTCGCACCCGCGCCAGGAGTCGCGGTCGGTGCCGGCGCACAGCTCATGCCGAGTTTTGCAGTGAACATCAAGCCCGGCACCATCACCTCCATTCCGCTCGGCACGAAGATGCTTGCTGGAGCGCACGGCTCGATATCTATCGATCAGGTAGAAATCAAGATCGACGGATGTCTCGGTCAGGTCAGTCTGCGTTCCTTCGCGATCGTAACGATATCCACAGCTACTGCCGACAATTCGACAGCCGTTTACGGGGACCCGACGTGGTTGTGATGTGCACTCCGCGATGCTGGCAGGGCTGGATCCTGGCCTGGTGCGTTTCGGCATCGACGGTAATCGCGGCGGCGTCCGGACACGCAGCCCCGATTGTTCCCGCGCCCCCGAACGCGACATGTGAGACCTCGGACTCGGCTAACAGATGCGACGCTCCTGTCCCAGCCGAGCAGCAGGGTGATCAGGCCCCACGATTGGATCCTGCACCTGTTCCGCCCCCGATCGTGCCAGCGCCGGGGCCTGGCATTCCGGCCAGCCCGCCTGCCGCAGCACTGGTTCCGCTGTCACCTGGACCCGGTGGCGACGTGCCGATCGTCCCGGCAAACGATTCCTAATCGGGATGTCAAGTGCGCTTCGTGGCTGCTTTGTCTGGACTCAGGCGGCGATCGGCAACGGCCTTCAGTCGATTCAGTGTCCGCGCGTCAACATGCGCCGACGACACCAACTGCATTGATCCACTCGGTACGACCGGCTCCGGCACCCACTCGCCCGCTAACTCTGCCCTCCGGCCCGTATCGAGCTGAGTAGGTCGAGGCGGATGCGGCGGCGACCTTCGTCAGCCAGCAGCAACGTAACCAGGCTGCGGGTCGCACCAGACTTCGCGATCAGGACCGTCTGCGTGACGACCTGCTGTCGGGAGTTCCGCGGTTGGCATCAGTCGTTACTTCCTCGAGTGTCACGGTGTCGGCCGGTTGTTACCTGTTGGATCGGCGTGTTCGGCTGATGTGGTGCGGGCCGTGTTTTGTCTGCGCTGCAGACCGGGATGTACACCAGGAGGCAACCCGGCGTGTGTGGAGACGCGGCGCAGCAGTCGCTTGAGCTGGGTCCGGTCGGCCTCATCGAGCGGGGCGAGAATTTCGTCCTCGATCGCATTGGCCTCGACCTCGGCGGCTGCGAGCAGCGTGCGAGCGCGATCGGACAGATGGATCGCGTGCGCGCGGCGGTCGGCCGGGTGTGGTCGGCGCTGGACCAATCCCCGTTCTTCCAGTTCATCGACGAGCCCGACCATGGCGTTGCGGTGAACATGCAGAAGGTCGGCGAGTTCCTGCTGGCTGCGCCCGTCGGCGGTGGCGAGATGGTTGAGGATCCCGAAGTGTGCGGGGTCGAGTCCGAGCGGGGCAAGCCGCGTCGTGAACCTGCGCGAGACGTGATGGCCGATCTGGGACAGCAGGAACACCCCTCGATCGTCCAACAACTGATTCGGCACGCATCAACAGTAGCAAGCTAGTCATATTGTCATATAAGATGACAATAACCCACCCCTTGTGCGCCATGCGATGGCTCGCATCGAACGGCCTGCTCGCTTGCGCCGAGCCAGGGTGGTTTATGAGCGGTTGGCCGACGATCTCGGCGTGACCGCGATGACGGTGGGCACCTGGCTCGCGCGGTTTGTCCAGTCGTGGCGGGACGGATTGCGTGACGGTGAGCGGTTGGGGCGGCCGAAGCGTGAGCTGAGGTTGACCGAGGACGAAGCCGAGCGCCAGCGGTGCAACCGAACGGCCAGAAAACCCGGCAACACAAATGGGCTGTTACCTCTCAGCCTCTGCCAACTCCTCCGCTGTCTCGCGACCCGCTGCGCCGGTCCGCAGCAGGAAGTCCGCGATCACTTCGAGCTTCAGCCGCCGAATAACGAGCTCTCTGTGGACGAACAGGATTCGCACACGACATAAGCGATAGCGAGTCAGGCCGCCGCGGTGCCGCCAGGAACGATTTCGTCAAGTGTTACGGAAACCATATGGCACGTAGCAGATCTCATATCTAATATGTATCTCGTATATTACTGAATACAAAGAATGGAGGGATCATGCTCGCCGCTGAGAAGCAGCAGCGTGAACCAACGCTGGCCCGGATCGCCCGACTAATTGGCCTGCTGTTCGGTGGTATTTTCGCCGGGTTCCTCACTACGGTTCTCGTTTTAGAACTTTCGATGCGCGATCAGGTCGGTTCGGTATACGCGCAGGTCCGGCAAATCGAGCTGATCGGCTTGGATGTACTTGCCACGGTGACTCTGCTTCCCGCTCTGCTTGCGACCGCAATTCTCGTCGTGGCGACCTTCCGGAAGAAGGGCGCCGCGCGCTGGCTACCGTCTTTCGCGTTGGTCCTGTTCGTCGGAGTTCTGATCCTGACGGTTGTCGTCAACCTGCCGATCAACGCCGATCAGCGCGACTGGATCGTCTCGATGCCGCCGCCGGATTGGGTGACAGTGCGTGATCGCTGGCAGGTCTCGCACGCTGTACGCACCGTCGCAGCCGTGATTGCCTTCTGCTGTCTGAGTGTCGCTGCGCTTGATCGTCGCCAGTCGTCAGTGGATCGGAGAGCGGCGGACATGGAATGACGGTCGCTACGGCTTGACTACCGTCGAGGCATTTCGTCCGCGGCCTCTGTAACGCGGGCCGCGCGCCGCCGTCGCTGGAATCCGGCCACACCTTCAGCGACGCCGTCGACGAGGCCGGGATATGCCGGGAGGCGGCAGCGCCGCACCAGCTGGCATCGTCTGGACGGCGACAGATCTGGCATCTACCTGCCGGCCGGCGCGCCGAAAACGCCTGGCAGCAACTGTTCGACACCGCCCACGCCGCACCGCCGGCGGCCTGGCCCCATCCATCCCGCCCACGCTGGGCGGCCGACCAGGAGCTGGCTGATTCCGCGCGTCATCGCAGTAGCAAACTAACAGGATTGTCATCTAAGATGACAATATGACTCTTCCTACCGGCCACATGGCCTCCGGCACCGAACAGCCTGTGACACTCATCAACGCCTTCTCCGTGCCCATGTCGCAGAAGGACCGCTTCCTGAGCCGTTGGAAGGACAACGCTCGGTGTATGACGTCGGCACCAGGATTCATTCGCGCCCGAATGCTCCAGGCGGTGAGTGGCAACGCCGAGCTGACGTTCATCAATGTCGCGGAATGGGCGAGCGGTACGGCACTGGACGCGGCGCGAACCGATCCGGAGTGGCAGCAATCGATCCAGCGGATGAACAACGACCCCGAACTCGACGTCACCGCGCGACCGATGGTGTACCGAACCGCGATCGACGTAGCGCCCGGCGACACGCTTCAATGACGCGGCAGCCCGCGGCGAGGGTCATGAGGGCGCAACCGGCGTCGACGGGTTCGCCGCCGAGCATGGACAGCGTGACCGGAACGTCGGCGGCCTGCACGGTCTCGGCGATAATGTTGGCCGGGCGTGCAGGCCGATGGAGGAGCACCCTCCGCCATGCGTCGGGAGCTGAATACTGCGTGTTATGACCAGTCATCCTTGTGGTCGGCTACCCAGGTGGCAAACGGGAGAGCCGGACGGCCGAGGGTGTCCTCGACATTGGTGGTCACCGCGATCGGCCGTTTGATCTCGCGGGCGTATCGAGCCATCAGGGCGTCCACGAACTGCTTGTCGAGTCCGTGCGCGATCATGCCCTGGGTGGCCATCTCGGAGGGGATCTCTTGAAAACCCAATGGCCGGTCGATCGTTTCTCCGATAATGGCGACAAGCTGGTCCATACGCAGCGCCTCGGGGCCGGTGATCGGGATCTTTCGGCCGAGCAGTGAATCATCGACCATGGCACGTGCGATCACGTCGGCGACGTCCCACTCGTGGATCAGTGGCTCAGCGAATTCGGCGAATGGACCGAACACCGTGTCGCCGTTGGCCACTTGACCGGACCACATCGAAAGCGTATTCATCGCAAACGAACTCGGCCGTACGCTCACCCACGGCAATCCGCTGTGCACAACCGCGCGTTCGACCTCGGTATTGCGGTCGCCGTTGAACCATGAAGGCTGCAGCGACACTTCGTCGTCGGCGTTGATCGCCGACATCACCACTACACGTCCGACGCGGTGTTCGGCGGCGTGGGCGAGCAGTCTCGCGATGTCGTCCTTGGTCGCTCGTGGATGAATAAACAGGGAATCGACGCCCTGCAGGGCGGAGTCGAGATCGTCGGGTGTCACGGCGTGGACCCCTTGGGGCAGGCTCACGGTTGGCTGTCGGGTCACCGCCCTGACCTGTGCTCCGCTCGCAAGGAGTGTGTCCATGAGCGGGCGACCGATCACCCCTGTTGCGCCGGTGACGAGATACATAGCAGCTCCTTCTCGAGTTGGTCCCGGATCAATCCGGCTGACTCGAACCAGCCTATCCCATAAGATATGAGATTCATATAACGTCAAAGACGTAATTGTCGAGGCTCCGGTGTGTGGCCGGTGTCGAGCAAGGCGTGAGCCGCAGTGTCGGTCTCATCGAAGGTCTGTTCGAGCCGCCGGGTCGGGAACCGCCGCTCGGGGTCGAGGTGGCCGGCTCGAGCGCCCCGGCGAAACGCCGCTCGAGCCTCGGCATCACGGCCGAGGTGCCGTAAACAACTCGCCGAGGGTCGAGTAAAAGTAGAGGTGTCCGTCAAGGTCGAGGTGGTCGACGCGCGCAACGCCGCAGCGGGGTCGCCAGCTCGGGCGATCGCGACGGCTCGGTTGAGTTCGACCACCAGGACGTACGCGCCGCCCAGCGTCAACGTCCGATCGAGCTCAGCCGATGCCGCGCCGTATTGGTGCTGCACGAGCCACCCGCACGGGCGAGTTCGTCAGAGTCGCTGTGCTTCCAATGCCCAGACGGGCATCAGCATCATTCCGTCATCGGTGAATTCAGGGTGGAAGTTGTACTGTGCGAACTGATTCAACAACTGCTCGGGCGGCCTGGTGCCCTCCATATGGCCGGCTCGCAGACCGACGATCGACCAGTCCGGCGCCGTGAACGTGGTACGCAATTCGTCCTCCGAGATGGAATAGAGCCCGAAGGTTTCGACGCCGTCGGCGAAGTTGGCGCTGAATTGGATCAACCGGCCGCCGGGTTTGAGCACCCGGGTCAGCGCGGCCACATGCGCGCGGCGCTGCTCGGGATTCAGACAGTGAATGAGCTGGCTGCTGACGACCGTGTCGAACTGGTCGTCGTATCCGTCGAGGACGGTTGCGTCGGCGACCTCGAACACCATCGACATCCCTTGCTCGGCCGCCCGGCGGCGTGCCTGGTCGATCGCCGTGGCCGCGATGTCGAGCCCGGTTACCCGGTACCCGAGAGCGGCCAGGTAGATGGCGGTGTCGCCCGGTCCGCAACCGGCGTCGAGAACCTCGCCGGTGATACTGCCCGCCTTCTCGAACTCCACGAGCAGTGGCTGCGGCCTGCCGATGTCCCAGGGCACCCGCTCGAAGCTCAAGCCCTGAGCGGCTGTCTCGCCGCGGTACAGCAGGTCGAAGTCGACCCCGGCTGATTCGTTTTCGCTGTTCGATACTGCACTGCTGTCGGCCATCTGGCCCGGTCCTTTCTGGCAAAGTGGTCGCCGTTCGGCGACCGTGAACAATCGGTCGGATGGGCGAACATCCACCTCGGACCGCGTTGCGCCGCAGGACTTCGTAGGCGCATCGCGTGTCCTTGGGAAGGCGAGAACCATCACGTTGCCACCCCAACGCGACGGAATGCGAGCGGGTCCCGAGGTGGCACGGATCCCGTTGGCGCGCAGGAGCTCTCGGGTGCATCCGGCGCTGCCGGCGATTCGATCTCTTCGGCGGTCTTCTCGTGAACGCTGCCGCCGGTCGATTGCTCGCAATGCGACTGCGCGGGTTCCGGTTCGAGTCGCTTTTTGTCTGAACCAATGGGGCGGCGTGAGGGAGTACGCCGGTTACCGACGCGACGAGGCCGTGACCTGTACCCCGCACTGTCAACGGCTGAGCCTGTGGGATGTCGCTGAACATGGCCTGCCTGTCACGCTGTGAGGCCTCCGTCGGCAGCGATGCTCTGACCGGTAACCCATCGAGCATCATGAGAGGTCAGGAAACCTACGACATCGGCGATATCCTCGGGCTCACCGAAGCGGCCCAGCGGTGTCCGGGCGACCCGCTCCGTCAACATCTCCTTCATGGGCTGCATCGCATCGGTATTCGTCGGCCCCGGCAATACGCTGTTCACGGTGATTCCCCGTGGCCCCACCTCGCGGGCGAAGGCTCGAACCAGCTGTTCACCCGCCGCCTTGCTCGCGGAGTACAGCGGCGTGGACGGGTCGCTCGCCCGGGTGGCCGACGACGAAATGTACACGATCCGGCCGCCGTCGCGTACCCGCTTGGCGGCCTCTCGGAGCGCGACGAACGTGGCCCGGGAGTTGGCACCGAACGACCGCGCGTAGTCCTCGTCGGACGCCGCAGCGATCGGACCGGCAGCGAACCCATAGGCATTGTGCACGAACACATCCAGTCCGCCATACCGGTGTTCCGCAGCATCGAACAGCGACGTCAGCTGAGCCGGATCGGCCACATCCGCCTGCACGACGGTGGCCTGCCCACCGGCTGCTTCGATCGTAGCGGCGACCTCCTCGGCAGCCTCGGTATTGCTCTTGTAGTTGACGACGACCTTCGCCCCATCCGCGGCCAGGCGCAGCGCGATCGCCCGGCCGATGCTGCGCCCACTGCCGGTGACAACGGCGACACGATCGGTATTCGGCATGAAATTCTCCATTGATAGTGGATGAAGCTCAGTAATCAGCATCGGCCCAATCGGGAACGCATGACTGGAGTCCAGATCGTGGCGGCCTGGCGTTCGGCCGGAGCCGCAATGATCTCGAGACGCTAGCCGAAGCTATCTTACCGAGATGATATTATATGATATCAATATTATCTTATAGAAATATTGTGGCGGTCGCAACCTGAGCGGAGCCAGGTCCGGCCGGGCCTTCAGCAGATCATCGGTTGTGGCATAGAGTGCAGTGGCGAGGGTGTCCAGTTCATTGCTCACAACCTTGATCTACGACACCCTCGCCCCATCGACCGGTAGCGGCATGCCGAATCACCTGTCCGGCAATCAATCTCGCAGAAGACAGGTCACCAACCAAACCGGAACACGGCACTGTCCGATGCGACCACGAACACCACCCGTGACCTGCGAAATCCGAACACCGATAACAACCACAACCGGGCTCTGCATCGGGCTGGACCGCTATCGGGGACCTTCCACGGACCCATACGCAGCCACGACGCCTCGGTTCAAGATCCAAATTGCGGTACATGCCAATTCGTTTGTGCACCAGTACATTTGGTGGCACTCCCGTTGGGTGCTCAGTTTGCAAGATCTTCAAGTTCGAAGATCATGCTGCGCACCTCGGCGTAGCGGGCCAGGTTTGCGACGTCTGCGGCGACGGCCCGACCGATTTCGGAGTCGAACGCGGTGCGTAAAGCCGTGAGATCGTCCCATTCGAGGGTGGCCATCAGGAATCACCCATCTAGTGCGTCGGGTTCGCGGCTGTCGATTCCTGGAAGTCGACGAGTGCTTCTCCGTGCGTCAGCGCCCACTCGGTCAGCATTGCTATCGGCTCCTGGAGCGTCCGGCCGAGCGGGGTCAGGCTGTATTCCACCCGCGGGGGCGCTTCGGCGTACCGCTGTCGATCGATGAGGCCGTTGCTCTGCAGGCGGCGCAGGGTCTGGGTTAGCACCTTCCTGGAGATCCCGCCGGAGAGAGCGACAAGTTCATTGTGCCGCTTGGGGCCGTCTTTGAGCGCGTACAGGGTTACTACGGACCACTTGTTCGCGATGACTTCGATCGCTGTGCGCGCGGGACAGTCGGACATGAAGATGGTTCCGGTGGGAGGGCTCACGATCCGAAAGTTACCAAAGGGTACCTATCGGATCCTTAGCGTTTCCGCCATGCACATCACAGCCCTGATCCTGTCCGTCCTGCTCGGCCTTGCGATGCTCCAGTCCGGGGTGATGAAGTTCGTCCGCCCTGTGTGGATACGCCAGTTCGCCGAAGCGGTCCACCTCACCAATTCACAGCTCAGCGTGCTCGGGAGCCTGCAGATCGCCGCGACGGTCGGTCTTATCGGGGGCATCTGGTTCCCGCCCTTCGCGATCGCCGCCGCGATCGGGCTGGTGCTCTACTTCGCCGGCGCGATCGTCGCCCACATCCGCAGCGGCGACCGGAACATGCTGGGAGCCGTGGTCTTCCTCGTGTTTTCGATCGCGACGTTGGTCGTGCTCTTTCTCAATGTTGTCGTCGCCTGAGTAGCGTCGGGGGCTGGCGTGGTGGCGTCGCCGCCCTGTTCCCAGCTCCCGCCACATCGACCCGTACGTGCAGTTCTCCCGAAGCCCTCGTCGATGTGACGGATCCCTGTCTTCTCCGCCGATCTATTGGGGCTCCAAAATCCCTGCACCATGGGCAGATTGGCAACCCGGCACCGACCACGCGCCATCGGCTCGAACATGTGGAGAGCCGGATGCGCGGAGACATGCGCGTCCGGGTTCGGAGGGCGGGCCGTAGAAACCCACTGTGTCGAAAGACCGGCAGGGCACTGCGGTCCGACGCCTACACCATCGGCGGCTCTCGTCGCAGGATCTCGCTCGCCCGACGTAGCGTCGAATAGACCGCATGACAGTTGTACACGGCGTCGTAGCGCTGCGCGGCTATCGCTGCGCACACTCGACCTGATCGCTCCCCACATGGATGGACAGTTGAGACATGGCGAGTCGTGTGCTCGAGAATTTCATTGACGGCAAGTTTGTGGCTTCGGAATCGGAGGACGTGCTCGAGCTGGTGAATCCGGTCGACGAGACCGTCACCGGTCAGGTACCGGTTTCGACCGCGGCGGAGGTCGATTCGGCGGTGGCCGCAGCCGCACAGGCATTCCGGAGCTGGGGCGCAACGACGCCCCGGGAGCGTCAGACGGCTCTACTGAAGCTGGCTGATGCCATCGAGGCGCACAGCTCCGAGCTGGTTGCGGCGCAATGCCGCAACACCGGGCAGCCGAAGGCTGTGATCGCCGCGGAGGAGGTTGCGGCGGGAGCCGACCAGCTGAGGTTCTTTGCCGGCGCGGCCCGTCTGTTGGAGGGCCGGTCCGCGGGCGAATACGTCGAGGGGTTCACCTCGTATACCCGCCGCGAACCGATCGGCGTGGTCGCTCAGATCACGCCGTGGAATTACCCGTTTCTCATGGCGATGTGGAAGATCGGTCCGGCACTCGCCGCCGGGAACACGGTTGTCCTCAAGCCGAGTGATACAACCCCCGACAGCACTCTGGTCCTGGCGAGGCTGACCCGGGGACTGTTGCCGGACGGGGTTTTCAACGTGATCCTCGGCGACGCGACGAGCGGCGCTGCGCTGGTGGCGCACCCGGAGCCGGGCTTGGCGTCGATCACCGGATCGGTGCGAGCCGGGATGGCGGTCGCGGAGTCGGCCGCGCGCGGACTCAAACGCGCTCATCTGGAACTCGGCGGCAAGGCTCCGGCCGTGGTGTTCGCCGATGTCGATATCGAGTCCACGGCCGCTGATATCACGCAGGCGGCGTTTTTCAACGCGGGTCAGGACTGCACCGCTGTCACACGCGTGCTGGTGCACGAATCCATCCACGAGGATCTGGTGCAAGCGCTGGCGAAGAATGCCCGGAGCCTACGGCCGGGGCAACCCGAGGATCCGAACAGCTTCTGCGGCCCGCTCAACAACCGTCGCCACTTCGATTCCGTGCTGGAGACCATGGCCGCGCTGCCTTCTCATGCGACGGTCGTAACCGGAGGTAAACGGTTGGGAGACAGCGGGTTCTTCGTCGAGCCAACCGTCATCACGGGGGTGTGCCAGAGCGATTCGATCGTTCAGGAGGAGGTCTTCGGTCCCGTGCTGACGGTCCAGCCGTTCGTCGACGAGGCCCAGGCCATCACCTATGCCAATGATGTGCGCTATGCGCTGGCGTCCAGCGTCTGGACACGTGATCACGGCACCGTCGAACGCATGGCGCGCGCGCTGAATTTCGGTGCGGTATGGGTGAATTGCCACATGGTGCTGACCGCGGAGATGCCGCACGGCGGATTCAAGCACTCCGGCTACGGCAAGGACCTGTCGATGTACAGCGTGGAGGAGTACACCCGCATCAAGCACGTCATGAGCGCACACCGCTGATCGGCGCGGCGAGGGTATCTCGAGCCTGGAGGGCGAGCCACAGCTCGTGCCGGGTGGCGGCGGGTTCCAATGACCGTCGCAACAGCTTCTCGATCTTGGAGATTCGGTTGCGGACGGTGTGGCGGTGAACGCCGAGCCGCTCGGCCGTGGCGTCCCAGGTGCCGTTCGTATCGAGCCAAGCCCGGAGGGTGCTGACCAGTTCACCGGTCTGATCGGCGATATCGATCGGCGCGAGCGTGTTCTCGGCGAACGCGGTGAGCACGTCGGGGGAAGCGATCGACAGCAGCAGACTGCTGGTGCTGCCTTCTCGCGAGGTGGCCGGCCGCCCGAGCCGAGCGCTCACGGGCAGGAGGGAACGCGCCTGCTGCACAGACAAAGCCGCCAGCTCGGGCGCGACAGTGTCGCCGATACCGGCGGGTTGTTCGGCAGCGAAGCGACGGAGCAGCAACGGCAGATCCGTACCGTCGATGACAATCGCTTCGACGCCGCTACCCAGGGTGCGCACCAGACCGCCGGGCAACGCGTATGCCAGATCGGCGGCGAGTTCTTCGGTGCGTCCCGCAGGGGGTTCGATGGCCAATCCCACGACCGAACTGGTGCGAATGCCCAACTGGTCGAACATGTCTCGGATCGCGCTCGCGCCCGCGCTCGGGGCGAGGACCTGATCGAGAGCCAGCGCCCGTGCGCGCCGCTCGGCGTCGCCGGCCAGATACCGTTGCTCGAGTTCGAGAGTGACCAATGAGGTCAAGGCCGATTTCATGAGCCGGATTTCGCGGGCGTCCGCTTCGACCAGCAGGGCGTAACCGCGCACCCGGCCGGCGCCGACCGGTTGCACGCTGAGCGCCCGTCCGGCGATGTCGGTTACCGAGCTGCCACGCAGACCGTGCGGTGCTATTTCATCGATGAGCCCGCGTGCGGCTTCCATCAAACGGTCGGTCTCGTCGCCGACGGTGGCGATCGCCCGGCCGAGCGGGTCGGTGATTATCGCGGGCAGGCTCGTCAGCTGGAACCACACTCCGATCAGTCCATCCAGACCACCCCCAGATGCGGCCGCGACCGTCAACCTTCGCTGCACGGCGAGCGTGCGTTCGAGCACCTGTCGTTCTTCGGCGGCATGAGCCGCGAAAACCGCCTTGGTGATGGCAATGAACGGAGTCTCGTCCGGCACCAGCAGCAGTGGAATCCCCTCGGCCTCAGCGGCTTCAACGAGGGCGGTCGGCGCTCGCTGATACGGCAAGCCATGCCCCAGCCCCAGCGCCAGCGCGCTCGCCCCGCCGTCGACCACATCACGAACAAAGTCGCGCCATTGTGTTTCGTCCGTGGACAACTGCAACCCGGCAGTCATGAGCAGCTCGCCGCCCTGCAGCCAGCTACCCGGCCGCAATAGCTCAGTTACATGTGCGGCGTCGATCGTGCGGTGGACTGCTTCTTGCCCGGCGATCAGCTCGAGCCGCAATTGTGCCAGTTCGAGCAGGTCTGCGACAGTGAAAGGCATAGACACAGTGTCCATCAGGTTCGTTGAGGTTTCTACATTGCGTCGATGGCTGGTGGCTCCGGGGCCCACCTAGCATCTTGCCATGTCATCCCAGCAATCCCTCGGCCCGATCGATGCGAGCCGAGTTCCCCGGTACTGCGGCCCGGCCACTTTCGCCAGACTGCCGCGTGTCGACGAGGTCGCTCGGACCGATGTCGCGATCGTCGGAGTCCCCTTCGACGCCGGGGTCAGCTACCGACCGGGAGCGCGCTTCGGCCCCGGACACGTCCGTGCGGCCAGCAAGCTCCTGCGACCGTACAACCCGACGTTGGACGTGCATCCGTTCGCGGTCCACCAGGTCGCCGATGCCGGAGACATCGCGGTCAACCCCTTCGACATCGACGAAGCCGTCGCCACCATCGAGAGCGAGGCCCGAAGCTGGCTGTCGAAAGGAACACGCCTGCTGACCATCGGTGGTGATCACACCATCGCTCTGCCACTGCTGCGCGCGGTCGCCGCTCAGCACGGCCCGGTGGCCGTTGTGCATTTCGACGCGCACCTCGATACCTGGGATACCTATTTCGGCGCGCGCTTCACCCATGGCACTCCCTTCCGACGTGCCGCGGAGGAAGGTCTGCTCGACCCACGTCGCTGCCTGCACGTCGGAGTCCGTGGCCCGCTCTACAGCTCCGATGATCTGCGGTCCGACGAGTGCCTAGGTTTCCAGGTGGTGCACGCCGACGACTATCAATACGACGGCGTTGTGCAGGTTGTGGAGCGAATCCGCAAACGGCTCGGCACTGGTCCGGTGTACATATCGCTCGACATCGACGTACTCGATCCCGCCTTCGCGCCCGGCACCGGCACGCCGGAAGCCGGCGGCCTGTCCAGCCGAGAACTACTCGCGACCCTGCGCGGACTGGTCGGGCTCGACGTGGTGGGCGCGGACATCGTCGAGGTCTCACCGGCCTATGACCATGCTGAGGTCACTGGGATCGCCGCAGCACACGCGGCCTACGAACTGCTCTCGGTGCTGGCCTGCAATCAGGCGGGCCTCGTCCGGAATTCGTCGGCGCGCTCGGAAGGGATCCGTTGAAACACTCCGAAACCGGTGTGACCGCCGGGACGCAGCCCGCATCTACCGAGCTCAGATCCGACGTCGTCGGCACCACCGATCTGGTGTTCTTCGTACTGTCCGCCGCCGCACCGCTGACCGTCATGGCCGGTTTCGCGGCGCTCGGGTTCCTGATCGCCGGTCAGGTCGCGCCCGCCGGATATCTGATCGCGGGGATCGTGTACGTCGTGTTCGCCGTCGGCTTCACAGCCATGAGCAAGCACGTCCGCAACAGTGGCGCCTTCTATGCCTACATCAGCCGGGGCATCGGACCCACCATCGGCGCCGGGGCGGCCATGGTCGCCTATCTCTCCTACGCTCTCGGCCAGATCGGATTCCTCGCCGCCACAGGCGTTTTCGCATCCGAGGGAATCGCCCTGCTCCTCGGAGCCGCCGTGCCGTGGCAGATGACGGCGGTCGTTCTCGGATCGGTTGTCGCGTTGCTGTCGTACCTTAAGGTCGATATCGGCGCGAAGGTGCTGGCGGTCTTACTGCTGACCGAGGTGGGCGTCCTGTTCGTGCTCGCCATCGCCGTATTGATCCGCGGTGGACACGAAGGGCTTTCGGCGGACAGCTTCAATCCCGCGCACCTGATGACCGGATCGATCGGCGCGCTGTTCGCGGTCACCTTCGTTGTGTACATCGGATTCGAGCAGACCGCCATCTACAGCGAAGAGGCGCGAGACGCCCAGCGCACCGTCCCGCGCGCCACCTACATCGCGATCGTCGTGCTGGCGGTGGTCTACACCTTCATCTCCTGGACGATTCTCATGGCCGCGGGCCCGAGCCGCCTGGCCGAACTCCTGGCCGGCGACCCGTCTCAGCTGGTGTTCGACCTCAATACCGAATATGTCGGCGCGACAATGACTTCGGTCATGCAGGTGCTCATCATCACCAGCTTCTTCGCCGGCGCGCTCGCGCTGCAGAATGCCGGGGCCCGGTATCTGTTCGCGCTCGGCCGTGACGGGGTGCTGCCGGCGTGGTTCAGCCGCACCGGGGCACGAACCAAGACCCCGCAGTCGGCCGGGCTCGTGCACACCCTGGTGGTGGTCTGCACTCTGATCGGCTTCGGCCTGACATCCCTTGACCCCTACACCCAGATCGTGCTGTGGACCAATACCCCGACGCTGGTCGGTGTGATGGCGCTCGAGATCGCCGTCTGCATCGCCGTGATCCGCTACCTGCGGCACGCCCCGGGCGGGGAAACGCTGTGGCAGAGGCTGATCGCACCGGGACTGGCGACGATTCTGCTCGTTGCCGTGATGGCGCTGCTCATGAAGAACATGCCGATGCTGACCGGCCTCGGACCGGTGGGTAACGCGATCATGCTGTCGCCCTTGGCGGTGGGATTCGCAATCGGAGTCGGACGAGCCTTGTGGCTGCGCGCCGCGGCACCTGATCGATACCGACGCCTATCCGGCAATACCGAGACCCTACCCACAGCAGAGGTGGTTCGATGACCGAACAGCAGCGGCTTCCGCGACACGCCTGGTCCGTGCCGGGATGGCAGTGCGAGATCCCAGGGGGCGATCCTTCGACACCCGAAATCTGGTGCTACACAGACCAATTCTCCTACATCACGGGAGACTCGGTCGCGGTGCACGTGCACACCACCGCCGAACGCTACAGCCTGGAAGTGGTGCGCGACGGAGCGCATCCGGAGATCGTGTACCGGCTCGACGACCTGCCCGGCGAGTCCCACCCGACCCCGGCCGACAGCTACGCCGTCGGCTGCGGCTGGCCCGTCGCGGTGCGCATCCCCATCGCCGAGCAGTGGCGCTCGGGCATGTACCTGGTGATCGCGCGGATCGAGGTCGAAGGTCGGGTCTATGAGCGCGAACACTTCTTCGTCCTGCGGTCCGCCGTCGCCGGACGTACCCGATACGCGCTGATGCTCACCACCGCCACGATGACCGCATACAACGACTGGGGCGGCGCGAATCACTACCGCGGTGTCGGTGACGATCCGGAGGTCGACATCCCCGCGCCGGTGGTGTCCACGCAACGCCCTATCGCGCGGGGGATGCTGCGCAAACCCGTTGGCGCACCGCGCAGCCGACACGAGTACACCCCGCCACCGTTTTGGCAGCCACATCACGAGGCATACGAGTGGGCGTTCGCCAGCGGCTACTCCCGCCATCACGCCGACGCGTTCTGGGCAACCTACGAGCGGCCATTCGTGGTGTGGGCCGAGAGCCATGGCTACGACTTCGACTACCTGACCCAGGACGACCTGCACTTCCGTCCGGAATCGCTCAGTGACTACCGATGTCTGGTGATCGTCGGGCACGATGAGTACTGGACAGCCGAAATGCGGGACACCGTAGACGATTTCGTCGACAACGGGAGCAATGTCGCCCGCTTCGCCGGCAACTTCCTCTGGCAGGTCCGCCTCGACGACACCGGCGCTACCCAAACCTGCTACAAGATCCCCGCCTTCGACCCGCTCCATGCCACCGATCCGAGCCGGGTCACTACCGCGTGGGACGCTCCGATCGTCGGTCGCCCGGGCGCGCAGACCATGGGTTTGACCGGTTTCGGCGGTGTGTACAGCCGGTATGGCAACGCGGTACCGCGTTCCAGCGGTGGATTCACCGTATATCGGCCCGAGCATTGGCTTTTCGAGGGCACCGATCTGTACTACGGCGACGTGATCGGTGGCGCTCCGGTATGCACCGCGGCTTTCGAACTCGACGGTGTCGATTACACCTTCCGGAAGGGGCTGCCCTACCCGACCTTCGAAGACGGGGCTCCGGACACCCTGGAGATCCTGGCGCTGGCTCCGGCCGTCGTCGGCGCGGAAGACCGATGGAACGGTGAGGTCCCGCTCGGCGCACCGGCATTCGAGGCGGACATGCTGCTCCCGTTTCTCTACGGCGATGACGTACCCGAATACCAGCGTGATCGCCACTACGGCGCGGGCATGGTCGGCGTGTTCACCCGCGGCGCAGGCACGGTTGTCAACGCCGGATCCTGCGAATGGGTCAACGGCCTCATCGAACGCGATTTCTGCACCGAACAGATCACACACAACGCACTGCGCCGGCTCGGCGCGATCCTGGAAGCGCAAAAGGGAAACTCATGACCATCGGTGTCAAGGACGTGCGCGCCATCGGTTTGGGCATCGGCACCCGAGTGGTGCCCGAGTGGCCCGAAGGCTGGACCGCCTCCGCAGACTGGGCGGAAGTCGAATGGCGCGGCTGCTCCGACGCCACCGGCCGCATGATCGGCAGTGCCTGGGAGGGGCAACCGGGTGTGCTGCGGGTGGTCGACTACCCGGTCGACGAGATCTGCGTAATGCTCACCGGCAGTGTCGCTGTGATCGACGATACGGGCGAGCGGCGAGTGTTCCGCGCCGGTGAGGCATTCCTGTTCCCGCGCGGATTCACCGGGCAATGGGAGACGCTCGAGCCCTCCTCCAAGATCTTCGTCGTCTTGGAACCCGCCCCGGAATCCGCGTAATCCGCGCGGCCTCGAACGTGATCGGGGGAGCGTCCTGCAATCGTCTCGCCTCCGATCACCTTGCTGCACAGCATATTTCGGCTGGCAGCACAGAAAACCATGTTGTCTGTAGGAGATACAGTGAACCACCGTACCCGCATCATCGTCGCTTCCGCGATGACCGCGACCTTGATGACCCTCACCGCAGAGGTGGCTACGGCCGCCCCCGCACCAACCACGCTGACGGCCGCAGAAATGGAACCGACCAACCTCAGCGCCGACACCTCGAGCAGTGCCATGCCGTCGACGCTGCCGGTGACGCAGGATCAGACGAATACTACTGCGGTGCAGCCGCTTTCACCGTCTCTCGGGGGTTCGGCCCCGGTTGCGGCAGTCGACGGTGCGAATCCGCAGGCCGATATCGACAATGCGCTGAGTCAGGCTGGCAACGAATTCATGCTGGCCGTGACAATGGGCACCATGGCCGGTGGCGTGGTGGGGCTCGTGGGTGGATGCGTCGTCGGCGCGGTCGTCGGCGCGATCGGTGGCTGTATCCCTGGCCTGGGGATCGGGGCAGCCGTCGGCCCCATCATCGGTGGCCTGGTGGTTGGCGTCCCGGTCGGGATCGCTGCCCTGGCGCAGGCATACAACACCTTGCACGCCGCCGGTGACATCAGTGCCCCCGTCGCAACGCAGATCGGCTGACATCGCGATGAGCGAGCGAAGGCCCGGCCCTCGGTCCTGCACAGCGTAAGCGTCGCGCATGCGGAACAACCGGCTCGTCGATACGGGTCGGTTGTTCTCCGTTCACGACCTACCGGTCGTGGCGGTCAAGCTGGGAACCAGCGTGCTGCGCATCTGAGTCTCGTTCTGGCGATGAGGGTTGTGAATGGTCTGCGTGCCTGCGGCGCGCAGACCACCTGACTTTGGTGCGGAACGTCAATTCGGCAGTCGCTGTGCGCCCAGCGATTTCACCCGATCAGACGAACAGTTCTCGATAGTTGTGCTGCCAGGGTCGGATTCGTTCGTAGGCTGCGGCGAGGCCGAGTACGGTGTCGTCGCGGAAGCGGCGGCCGACGATCTGCATTCCCACCGGCAGTCCAACTGGACTCGTGCCTGCGGGTACCGAGATCGCCGGGTGCCCGCTGTAGTTGAACGGGTGGGTGAGGCACCAGCCGAGCAGTGGATCCACCGACTCGCCATTGACGGTGTCCGGGCCGACGGTCCAGCCGTCTTCGGTATTGGCGACGCCCGCTACCGCGGTTGTGGGGGTGACGATCGCGTCGTAGTCCTCCAGTATGCCGTTGATCATGTCGAAAACCGCCGTGCGCAGGAACTGGTCTCGGCGGTTCTCGACAGTGCTCAGTGCGAAGCCGCGGTCGGCGACGGCGCGCAGGTGCGGTGGCAGGTCCGCCCAGGCCACCGCGCGCAGATCGAGACCGAGATCGCCGAACATCTCCATCAGACACACCATCGCCGAGCCGGTCAGCCGCATCCACAGATCGGTGATCTCCTGATGCGGCGCGGGTAGTGTCGCCTCCGGCATCTCGACGGTCACGCCCGCTGTTTCGAGCGCGCGTACCGACTCGTCGAGGACCGCACGCACCTCCTCGGCCACCGGAAAGCCGCCCAGTGTAGGCAGATACGCGACGCGCAAGCCGGCGACGGGGGCGAGGACGGCGTCGCGGTAGCGCTGTTCGGGGAGTGGGACACTGCCCGGATCCCGCGCGTCAAAGCCCGCCATCGCGTCCAACATGAGCGCACAGTCCTCGACCGACCTGGCCAATGGGCCATTGCCCATGAACGGATCGAGGGTGAAGAACGCGTCCGGTCGCACGATACCGGCGAGCAGTCCGTAAGAAGGCTTGAGGCCGACGACGCCGCACATCGCGGCCGGAATACGCACGGAGCCGCCGCCGTCGGAGCCCTGCGACAGTGCGCACATCCCCGCGGCGACGGCCGCGGCGCTGCCGCCGGAGGACCCACCCGCATTGTGTCCGGGCGCGAACGGTGTGCTGGTTGGGCCGAACAGTCGGTTGTCGGTGGTGGCCTTGTGCCCGAACTCGGGGGTGTTCGTCTTACCGAGGACGATCGCGCCCAGCTGCTCGAGTCTGGTCACGTGCGGCGCGGTTTCCGCGGGCACATATGCCTGGAATTCCTTGACGCCGAAGGTATTCGGCACGCCTGCCTTGAAATCGAACAGATCCTTGACGGCGATCGGGACGCCGTGCAGAGGTCCCCGTAACCGCCCGGTGATCACGTCCTTTTCGGCCGCTAGCGCCGCCGCTCTGGCTTGATCGGCAAGGACGCACACGTAGGCGTTGATCGCGGTGTTATGGGCATCGATGCGTTTCAGGTACGCATCGACGATTTCGACCGGTGAAAGCGACCGGCCGCGGATACGTTGCGCGAGTTCCACCGCGGGAGTGAGAACGAGGTCATCCACTTCACTGGTGTTCGTCATGCGCTCCGACATTAGCGGCGAAATGCCCTGGTGGGCGGCCGATTTGGGTAAACAGTCCCGAAACCTATTGGGGCACAATGCGTTAACGCATGGCGACCAACCGACCGGTTTGTAATCAGAGTGCCTGGTCAGGGGCGGTCTGTCGGGTGGGCGGCGCGGTCGGCCGAACTGGCAACGCCGGCTCTGTGGGTGCTCCGGCACGCGTCATTTAACATGGATGTCATATTACTGAATTCAGATTGTCACGGTTGACGCCCGATTTAGGCTCCGCTAATGTCGGCGATAGCTTCGCGATCAGTGCTCGTATCTCTGGATGGCGCAGGCTTCAACGATGAAGCGGACAATTCCGTGGAGAGACATTCCGCTGTCCATCGCGCGGGGCATATGCATGACTCAGGGGTGTTCATGAAGAATTCACCGTCGATTCCTGACGCGGACTGTCGTAATTGGGTCGACCTGTTGAATGTGCGAGTGGAAACGCATCGCGCGGAAACCGCTTTCGTATTCCTCGACAGCGCGGGACAGGAAGTCGAGGCGCTGACGTACGGGGAACTCCAGCAGCGCGCGCAGGCGATCGCATGCCAGTTGACCAGGGAGGTCGCGGTTGGTGATCGGGCCTTGCTGCTCCATCCGCCGGGCCTCGATTATGTGGTGTCGTTCTATGGGTGCCTGTACGCGGGTGTTATCGCCGTACCGCTGTTCCCGCCGCAGCCCAATGTGCTGGAACAGGTCGATACGATCGCCCGCGATGCCGAGGCGAGCATTGTATTGAGCACCGGAGATATTGTCGGAGGAATGGCAGATCTCGATGACGAGTGGTACATCGCGGGACTGCCCAGAATTGCGTCCGACGCAATAACGGAACCACCGGAACATGCTGTCGAAGTGGAAATCGCGGAGGCGGATATCGCTTATCTGCAATACACGTCCGGGTCTACTTCGGTGCCGAAGGGTGTGATCATCCAACACGGAATGATGCTGCACCAGTGCGCCGAGTTGGTGTATGGCTGGGGCGTCGATACCGAAAGCGTCGTGGTGTCCTGGCTACCGCACTTCCACGACTTCGGGCAGGTCAGCAGCGTGTTGCTGCCGGTATTCACCGGGACCAAAGCGGTTCTGATGGCGCCGTCCACATTCGTCAAGAACCCGATCCGCTGGCTGTCGGCGGTCTCTGCCTATCACGGAACCCACAGTGGCTCACCGAATTTCGCGTTCGACCTGTGCGTGGACCGGACGACACCGCAACAACGCGCCGAACTGGACCTGAGCAGTTGGCGTTTGGTGAGCAATGGCGCCGAACCCGTCCGCAAGGCCACACTCGCCCGCTTCCGCGCCGCGTTCGAGCCGCACGGCCTGGCCCCGACCGCGCTGACGCCGGGATATGGCCTGGCCGAGGCCACCCTCAAGGTCACCTCGGGGACTTCGGGTGTCGAGTTTGCCGCGACGAGCTTCGATACGACGGCACTCGGCGTGCGCGAGGCGGTGCCCGTCGGCGATGCTCCGGGGACCGAATTGGTTGGCTGCGGAACTTCCGTGATGCGCACAGACATCGCCATCGTGACACCGGAATCCGGGCAGCGAACGGCCGACGGCGCGGTCGGCGAGATCTGGGTCAGTGGACCGATCGTGTCACCGGGCTACTGGAATCGCCCCGAGGACAGCGAACGTACTTTCCGTGCCCGGATCACCGGCGAGGGCGACGCCCGAACCTATTTGCGCACAGGGGATCTCGGATTCTGGTACGCCGGTGAGCTGTATATCTGCGGCCGGGTCAAGAACCTGATGATCGTCAACGGCGTGAACTACTACCTCGAGGATATCGAGACCACCGTGGTGAACGGCGTGGCATCGCTGCGGGCCGGAGCGGTCATCGCCTTCTCGGTCGAACGTGACGGTCAGGAGAACCTGGTCCTGGTCGCGGAGTACCGGGCGGACGCGGGCCCGAGCCCGCAGGCGCTGGTCACCGCGGTGCACGACGCGGTCGCGCGTAAGCACGCCATCGTGCCCGTCGCCATCGTATTCATCGGCCAGGGCACGATTCCGCGCACCACGAGCGGCAAACTTCGCCGCCAGCAATGCAAATCCGACTTCCTCGCGGGTGCGCTCGCCGAGGTCCACCGCTGGGAGGGCATGGTGACCATCGAAACATCCGCCGACACAGGCATGTCGGCAACGCCGTCGATGCGCGAGCTGGTACAGCAGGGGCTGCTCACCCAGATCCAGGAATGGATGGCCGAAAATCTGGGGTCGGACGGTCCGCGGCTCGACTCGGCTCGTTCGCTGGCCGAGCACGGGCTCGGCTCGGTGGACCAGATGAACCTGCACGACCGGTTGGAAATATGGTCGGGCAAGCGGTTCCCGCCGGAACTGATGTGGGAAGCGACCTCCATCGCGGCGATGACCCAGATCATCGCGGACCATCTGACACCGGCCGTCGATGATGTTGTGAGCGCGCCGCAGGATGAGGATCCCACCGGGGTCAGGAGCGCGGCGAGATGAGGCTCCGATCGGCGGCCGCCGCACTACCCTCCCGGACCGTTACCAATGCCGACATCACCGACCTGATCGCCACCCACAGCGCGGACAGCTTCACCGGTGATCTCGACGACGCCCTGCGCAAGGTCGACTACTACCTGCGGTACGCGGGCTCGGCGTCGCGGCAATGGCTCGATCAGGGGGAGCGCCCGATAGAGCTGCTGCGCGACGCGGCGAACTCGGCGCTGGAACGGGCGCAGTTGCGGCCGCGGGATATCGACCTGCTGATCTATACCGGGATCGGCCGGGGATTCATAGAACCGGGCGGGGCCTACCATACGGCGGCCGCGCTCGGGCTGGACAACCCGCACTGCTTCGACATCCTCGATGCCTGCATGAGCTGGACCAGGGCGGTGCAGGTCACCGAATCCCTGTTCCGCACAGGAGAATTCCGCAACGCGCTGATCGTCAATGCGGAGTGCAACCTGCGCTGGGGCGGTGTGGTGTTCCCGCACCTGTTCCGCATGCCGCGGCTCGAGGCGCTGGAATCGACGTTCCCGGCATACACCCTCGGCGAGGCGGCCACCGCGACCGTGCTCACCGCCGAGGACAATGAGCCGTGGGAGTTCCGGTTCGCCTCGCGTCCCGATCTGGCGGCCTTGTGCAATGTGACCCTCGATGGCTACGAGGGCTATTGCGAGCCCTCGAACAAGCTGGCCGCCAACGGTGTCGGTTTCTTCACCTCCTACGGATTCGAGATGCACGAGATGGGCGCTGCGGATGCGCTCAGGGTGTTCGAACGGCTCGAGGTGCGCACCGACGAGGTATCGACGCTGTTCACCCATGCCTCCAGCAAGCGGTACTGGCAGGGCATGGCCGACAAGGTCGGGCTCGGCGACGCCGTGCACCACGTCTACGACCGGACCGGGAATATCGTGTCCGCCTCGGTGCCGACCGCCATCGCCTCCGCGATCGAGCAGGACCGGTTGCGTCCCGGCGATCGCGCGGTCGGCTGGGTCGGCAGCGCCGGAATGTCCTTCGGCGCCTTCTCTTTCGTCTTCTGACGCCCGATCGGAACAGGTGGACCATGCTCAGACATCTGGCCAAGGCGGCGACCTTCACCGTACTCGGCGCCGTGGAGTATTCGATCACATCGATCCGCGAGCGCGGTCGCAACGCCGAACAGCGCCGCGCCGACGCGATCCTGGAATTCCTTATTCGGATGGGGCCGATCTATATCAAGATGGGCCAGATCGCCGCTACCCGCTCGGATCTGCTGCCACCGTCGTGGGTGGATACGCTGCGGGTGCTGCAGGACCGGACGCCGCATATGTCGCCGGCCGAGTCGCGTGCGGCCATCGAGCGGGAACTGGGCGGACCGCTGGCGGCGACCTTCCGCACGCTGGATCTGCGGCCGGTGGCCAGCGCGTCGGTGGCGCAAGTGCACCTCGCCGAGTTGCTCGACGGTCGCCGGGTCGCGGTCAAACTGGTCAAGAACAGAGTTCCCGAGCAGATCGACCACAGCCTCGGCGCGATCGGTTCGATGCTGAAGCTGGTGCATCGGACCACGCCTCGCGTGCGCGAGTTGAACTTGCCCAAGCGATTCGACGAGGTGGCACGGCTGCTGCGGCCGCAGGCCGATATGACCCTGGAGGCGCAACAGCAGGAGCGGATCCGCGCCAATTTCGTATCGCACCCGTATGTGCTGGTGCCGCAGACGCTGCCGGAGCTGGTCACCGATCGGATGCTGGTGATGGAATATATGGACGGCATCCCCGGAAAGGAGTCCGCCACAGTCGATTTCCCGCGCGAACGGCTGGCGCAGCGGCTACAGGACGTGATCTACACGATGCTGTACATGCACGGCATGTGCCACGGTGATCCGCATCCGGGCAATATCCTGTTCACCCCGGACGGCAAGCTGGTCCTGCTGGACTATGGCGTCACGGTGGAGTTGAGTGAGGACGAGAAGTGGGGCCTGTCCTCGTTCTACTACGCGTGCACCCGCAAAGAGTGGGATATCGCGATCGACCGGTTCACCCGGTACTTCGTGGTGGCGAACGAAAAACTCGAGCGCGGGCGCGAGTCCTATCGGACCGAGATGGTCGAAGTGCTGCGCTATCACTTCGACATCAGCTCGAGTCAGTGGTCGACCGTCTCCTATTTCAACGACGTGAGTGCTGTTCTGCGCAAATATGATTCGCAGTACACCACCAACTTCACCAAGGTCGAACTCGTCTTCCTCTCCTGCGAGGGTTTCGCCTCCCAGATCAATCCCGAGATCGACATCTGGGCCAACGCGCGCAAATTCACCGACCGCTACTCGCCGTATATGAACGCCGAGGTCGAACGGCGCTTCGCGAACAGCTTCCAGCAGCAGATGCCGACCTCACTGGCACTGCGGGACCGCGCCCACGACACACTGGTCGCGCCGACGCATATCGACCGGTACTTCTTTCCGAGCGGCTTCCCGGTATTCGTCGAGGAGGCAACCGGCGGCAAGGTGCGCGACTTCGACGGTAACGAATACATCGACCTATCCGGCGGTTACGGTCCGCACCTGCTCGGCTACGCGCATCCCGCGATCAATGCCGCGATCGCGGACGGCGCGCGGCGGGGGCTGGTCAACGGCATCGGCAACCGGTCCGAAATCGAGTTGGCCGAACTACTCGTCGACGCGCTGCCCGCCGCCCAGAAGGCCGTCCTGTGCAATTCGGGTACCGAGGCGATCCTGTTCGCCATCCGGATGTGCCGCGGGTATCGACGCAGGCATGTGGTCGCCAAATTCGAGGGGCACTACCACGGCTTCTCCGATCAAGGCATGGTCAGTTCCTGGTTCCGCTTCGCCGGCGACCGCGACCGTCCCGCACCGGTGGCCGGATCGCTCGGTTCGGATCCGGGCAGCGTGGCCAGCACCGTCGTGCTGCAGTACGGCGACATCCCCGGTTTGGCCCGGCTCCGCGAGCACGCCGACGAACTCGCCTGTGTCATCCTCGAGCCGATGCCCACCTCCGTGGTCGCGTTGCACAGCGACTTCCTGGCCGAATTGCGCAGGCAGTGTAGCGAACTCGATATTCCGCTGATCTTCGACGAGGTGGTCTCCGGATTCCGCGTCGCCTACGGCGGCGTGCAGGTACTGGCCGATATCCATCCCGACGTCACCTGTCTGGGCAAGGTGATCGGCGGCGGTCTGCCCTGCGGTGCGGTGGTCGGTGACGCGCGGATCATCAATATGGCCAAGAGTTCGCAGGATCCGTTCTACGACTACGAGAACAAGGTCTTCGCGGGCGGCACGCTCAGCGGTAATTCGCTCACCTGCGCGGCCGGCCTCGCCGCACTGCGCTATCTGCGCGAGCACCAGGAAATCTATATCGAACTGGAGGACAATACCCAGCGTCTCGCCGATATGATGCGCGAAGCCGCCGAGCAGCGCGATATCGCCTGCCGGATCAATGCCCGCAACTCGATCTTCTCGCTCAACTTCAGCCATCGCGAGGCGGGCCTGTACCGAGAACGCATGGCGGGCAGCAACTTCAAGGCCACCATCGCCCTGGCCTACTACATGCGCAAGCACCAGGTGTATCTGCCGGAACTGCACAGTTTTCTGATCAGCGCCGCGCACAGCACCGAAGACCTGGATCAGATCGCGCATGCCTTCGAGAAGAGCCTCGACGAAATGCTCGCCGACGAACTCTTCGTCATCTGACCCAACACACACGGGGGGGATCAACGACTCAGCTCGATCATCGGAGAATGCAATGCGATTCATGGCGCGGGAACGCGAAACGGCCGAACGATTTGTCCCCGGACTCGATGCGAAACTGCACGAGGTGCCGCTGGAAGTTCTCGAATCCAAGGACAGCCCGGGGCTGTCGATCTTCCGCGAGTTCGGCGGCCCCGGACTGCTCGTCGGTAAGGCATCGGGCGGACTCGGCGCCTCACTGCTGGAGGCCGCGCATATCCACCGCGTGCTCGGCAGCCGGTCGCCGTCACTGGCGATCGCGGTGAATATGCATTCGTGCACGGTCGCCGCGATCCCACCGGGCCCCGGCACCGAGGCCATGCTCGGGATGGTCGCGGCGGGTGGGCTCTATCTGGCATCGGCCTTCGCCGAGGGGATTCCGGGTGCCGGTGTCATCGCACCGACGCTGCGTGGTGAGCGGATAGCGGGCGGGTGGAAGCTCAATGGCAGCAAGAAGCCGTGCAGTCTGTCGCGGTCCATGGACATTCTCACCGCCAGCGTGCTGCTGCGGCCCGACGGTGCCGACGAAGCGGAGTTGGCGTTGGCGGTCATCCCCGCTACATCACCGGGTATCGAGGTGCGTCCGCTGGGCACCGGGCTGGTCTTTCCCGGCTCGGAAACCGAAGAAGTCGTGCTGACCGATGTCGAGATCACCGACGATTCGGTGTCGTTCTTCGGCAAGACCGACAGCCTCAACGCGGCGCTCACCGCCGGCTGGCTGACCTTCGAGCTGCTGGTATCGGCCTGCTATCTGGGCATGGCCAGCGGATTGGTCGAGCGGGTATCGGAGCAGGGGCGCGGCACCGCCGCCGACCGGATGCTGCTGGTGGGTGAGTTGGAGGCGGCGATGGCCGCCATCGAGGCCGTCGCGACCGAAATCATGGAGGGCTCAGGCGAACCCAGCACCGTCGCGCGGGCACTGCATGTCCGATTCGCGGTGCAGCGCGCCGTCGAGCGGACCTCGGCACTGGCGACCGAATTGCTGGGCGGTGTCGCCTTCATGGTGGGTTCCAGCGCGCTGCTCTACACGGCCTGTCGTGCGCTGGCCTTCCATCCGCCGTCGCGCACCGGCATCGCCGGACCGCTGGATCGGTTCGTGGCCGGCGAGCCGTTGATCGTCACCTGACAACCATTGCCGCAGACCAGAATTCGAGGTTGAACCCATGACTTCCGAGGCCGAGGACGCGGTAATCGTCCAGATCGGGCGCGGACCGACGGGCACGGCGCTGGCCAGGCAACTGCTGCCCGGACTGCCCGCGGGCACCCGATATGTCGTCGTCGACCGCGATCCGGCCGCGACGCGGCTGCCATTCGGCACACCCGAGCCGACACACCTGATCAACACTCGGGCTGCCAAGTCCAGCCTGAATCTCGCCGATCCGGACGAATTCCAGCGCTGGCTGACCGATCAGGCAGCGGCAGCCGGTCAGCCGGTCGCGGAATTTCCCGCTCGCGCCTGGTTCGGCAGATATGTGCGCGACATGTTCGATCAGGCGGTGCAGGACGCGACCGCGGCGGGCGTCGTGGTCGATGTCGTGGCCGATGAGGCGATCCGGGTGGCGGTCGGTGATACGCGGCGGTGGCGGATCGAGTGTGCGAGCGGCCGCGTGCTCGTGGCCGACCGCGTCGCGATCTGTGTCGGCATGCTGCCGCAGTCGGATCGCTTTCCGGATCTGGTGGGCGCGCCGGGCTATTTCGCCGATCCGTGGGAGTTGCCCGCGCTGCCGGATGATGTGCGCGTCGCGGTGCTCGGCACCCGGCTCACCGCCATCGATACCGCGCTGACACTCGCCGCGCGGGGGCACACCGGCCCGGTTCTGCTGGCTTCGCGGTCCGGACGGCTGCCGCGGCTGCGCGGTCCGGAGACCACCGCACCCATTCCGCACGTCGAGCAGTGCATGCAGCGGGCGGTCGATGCCGGAATGCTGCGGTTGGTCGACTTCGGCCGGGCGCTGATGGCCGATATCGCGGCCGCCTCGACCGAACCGCCGGACTGGTCGGAGGTGCGTGACTGCGGTCCGACCACCCAGGTGATGCTCGAGCATGAGCTGGCGGGGCTCGACGGGGGAGTCGAGCGCGGATGGCAGCAGGTGGTCAACGGCGCGTCGCCGATGTTGCTGCCCGCTTGGCAGCTGCTCGTGGAGCAGGACCGCACCGAATTCTTCGCCGAGTGGCTGACGCCGCTGCTCGTGCACGGCGCACCCATCCCACCCGAAACCGCCAGGCGGGTGCTCGCGGCCATGGGTGCGGGGCGACTGCGCGTATTCGGCGGACTGCATGCGGTCGAATGTGTCGACCATGGATTCGCGATACACCTCGACGGCACAACGGAATTCGCGGACGTGGTGATCAATGCGACCGGTGCGGGCACTGATATCGCGGCGCTGCGGACCCAGCCTGTGCTCGCCGGACTGCTGGACGACGGTCTGCTCACCGCCCACCCGCACGGTGGGGTCCGTATCGAGGTCAGCACCTTCGAGCCGCTGGACGCGTTCGGCGCACCGGTGCGCGGGATATATGTCGTCGGTGATCTGGTCCGCGGTGCGGTGCTGGTGACAAACGACGTGATCGCACTGTCATTCCAGGCCGCGCTCGTCGCCACCGCGATGCGCGCGAACGACGAAGCAGGAGTTCATATCTCATGACCGCAACGACATCGCGATCACGATCGCTCGTGCTCGCCGTGCTGTGCCTGTGCGTCATCGCGATCTACATGGACGCGATGATCGTCAACCTCGCGTTACCGAGCCTGGTGCGCGAACTCGGCTCGAGCACCAGCGGATTGCAATGGATCGTCGACGCCTACGCGCTGACCTTCGCGGCGCTGGTGCTCGCGGCGGGCAGTCTCGGCGACCGATTCGGTAGGCGCGGCACACTATTGGCCGGTCTGGTGGTGTTCACGGTGGCGACCGGCGCGGGCGCGCTGTGCGACTCGACCGGGCAGCTGATCGCGGCGCGCACCGTGATGGGTCTGGGTGCGGCGCTGATCTATCCGTCCACGCTGTCGATCCTGACCAATGTGTTCGTCGACCGCCGCGAGCGCGCGGCGGCAATCGGCGTATGGGGCGCGGTATCCGGGATCGGCGTGGTGCTCGGACCGATCATCGGCGGACTGCTGCTCGACCACTTCTGGTGGGGCAGTGTGTTCGTCGTCGTGGTACCGGTCGGTGCGCTGTGCATCTTGCTGGTCGCGCTGGTGGTGCCGAACTCCAGGGACCCCCGGGCACCCGGTCTCGACTATCCCGGCCTCGTATTGTCCACGGTGGCCATCGGATTGCTGGTCTACACCATTATCGAGGCGCCGAATCGCGGATGGCTCGGCGGGGCGAGTCTGCTCGGCTTCGCGGGGTCCGCGGTGCTGCTGGTCGTCCTGGTGTTCCGTGAGTTGAATACCGAGCATCCGATGATCGACGTGCGGCTGTTCCGAAATCTGCGGTTCTCCGCCGCGTGCGGCACCATCACGATCACGTTCTTCACGCTCAACGGCTTCACCTTCCTGGTGACGCAATACTTCCAATTCCTCAAGTCCTACACACCGCTCGGCGCTGGTGTGCGGCTGATCCCGGTCGCGGTGGCGATCATCATCGGGTCGGTGCTCGGCGGCAAACTGGTCGTCAAACTGGGCACCCGAAGTGTGGTCACCGCGGGACTGATCCTGATGGGTGTCGCCTACGCCTGGTTCTCGGTCGATGATGTGGTGACCAGCTACACCGTGATCGCGGCGCAGATGGTGCTGATCGGCCTCGGCATCGGGTCGGTGGCGATCCCCGCGACCGAGTCGATCATGGGCGTGGTGCCCGCGGCGAAGGCCGGCATCGGCTCCGCCATGAACGACGCCACCAGATTGCTCGGCGGCACGCTGGGCATCGCCGTGGTGGGCAGTGTGCACCACTCGCTCTACATCGACAAACTGCCCGACGGCAGTGTGCCCGGTGTGCCCGGCGGCGTACTCGAGTCGAGTCGGGATTCGGTCGGGGCCGCGCTGCAACAGGCGGCCGGATTCGCCGCCCGCGGCCAGAACGCCCTGGCCGACGCACTGCACGACGCCGCGCAGACGGCATTTCTGCACGGATTCCAGATCACCTGCCTGGTCGTGACCGGCGTATGCGCCGTGGCGGCCGTCGCGGCCGGCGCGCTGCTGCCGACGCAACCGCCACCGCCGCCGGTCGATGCCGAGGCCGATGCCGAACAGTCGGATGTGGCGCCGGCATGACGCGCATCTTCTCGCCCGATGTATGTCCCCGGAGGGGTAGCAGACCGTGAAAAGTACTGAAAACAAAGATCGTTGGCTGCTCTACAGCACCTGCGACGAGGATTCCCGCTCGGAGTTGCGTGCGCTCGACATCGCCGAGGGCGACGATGTCCTGGCGGTGACCGGTAGTGGTTGCCGCGCACTGAGTCTGGTGGTCGGCAATCCCCGCTCGGTGACCTCGGTGGACAGTTCCGCTGGGCAGACCTATCTACTCGAGCTTAAGCTGGCCGCGATCCGGCATTTCTCCTACGACACGCTGCTGGAATTCCTCGGCGTGGACGCCTCGGCCGACCGGTGGCGACTGTTCGAGGAGTTGACGCCACAGCTCTCACCCGGTGCCGTCGCCTACTTCACCAAGTATCGCAAGGCAATTGCCAAGGGGGTGCTGCAGGCGGGCAGGCATGAGCAGCTGTATGTCCGGGTGGTCGCGCCCGCCATGCGCGTGCTGTACGGCTCCGCGATGCGTGCACTGTTCGCGGCGCCGGACCTGGATACGCAGCGCGAGATCTATCGCACCCGGATCGACGGCTGGCGGTGGCGGGCCATGATCCGTCACGGCTTCACCGAGCGCACCCTGAAGACGGTCCTCAACGACGACTCCTACCGCGTCGTCACCGATGTGCAGTCGTGCGGCGACTACGTCCTGGAGCGGCTCGAGCACACCTTCACCCACCATCTCGC
Organism: Nocardia sp. NPDC004278; assembly: GCF_053602975.1. Lineage (NCBI taxonomy): Bacteria > Bacillati > Actinomycetota > Actinomycetes > Mycobacteriales > Nocardiaceae > Nocardia > Nocardia sp. NPDC004278. Next base: position 43,699 of record NZ_JBSGEQ010000021.1, on the reverse strand, counting down.
CAAGGACAACGACTGGGTGTCGTTCATGTTCCACGGCCGCTACCCGAACCGAGAGGTGTTGCCGCACTACCTGCTTCGCGACAATGTCGCGGCCATCAGAGCCGCCGACACTCGGGTCGAGATCGTCCGTGCCGACCTGATGGATCATCTCCGATCGCTGCCGGACCGCTCGATCGACAAGTTCTCGCTGTCCGATGTGACCAGCTGCATCGACCGCGAACAGTTCGGCACGCTGATGAAGGAAGTGGTGCGGATCGCGCGCACCGACGGTCGAATCTGCTACCGCAACTTCCTGTCTCGGCATACGCCGGCACCGGAACTGCTCGGCGGCCTGCGCCGCGACGACGACCTGTGCACGCAGTTGTTCCACGACGACTACGCCTTCGTCTACCAGTTCGAGATCTTCACCGTCGGCGCTTGACCGCCCGGATACCGAGACAGGGGAGGTAACGGCCTTGGAACGCTCACTGGACTGGGTGGATGGCGTGATCTACGCCGTCGACCAGCGCGCACTGCCCGGCGAATTCCGGATCGTGCGCATGACGACGGTGGACGAGGTCATCGCCGCGATCGAGACGCTCACCGTGCGGGGTGCACCCGCGATCGGTGCGGCGGGGGCACTGGCGGTCGCGCTGTCCGTCCGCGCCCATCGCGGGGACACCGCAGCGGTCACCGCGGATGCCGAACGCATCGTGGCGGCGCGGCCCACCGCCGTCAATCTCGCATGGGCGGTGCGGCGAGTGTGCGCCTACCTGGCTCAGGGGCCGGACGCGGTGCTCGACGCCGCGCTCGCGCTACTCACCGAGGACGAACAGGTCAATCGCACGATGGCCGCGCGCGCGGCCGATGTGGTGTCGACGATGGCCGGACGACATCGTCTGCGGGTCCTGACCCATTGCAACACCGGCCGATTGGCGACCGTGGCGTGGGGCACCGCGCTGGGCGCCATCCGCGAACTGGCCCAGCGCGGCCGGCTGGAGAGCGTGCTGGTCGGCGAGACGCGGCCGCTGCTGCAGGGTGCGCGACTGACCGCGTGGGAGCTGGCCGAGGCGGATATCCCGCATCGGATCTGTGTGGACTCGGCGAGTTCGGCCGCGATCGCCAGTGGGCTGGTCGACTGTGTGCTGGTCGGCGCGGACCGGATCACCGCTCACTTCGACGTGGCCAACAAGATCGGCACGTATCCGCTGGCCCTGGCGGCGGCTCGGGCGGGTATTCCCTTCGTCGTGGTCGCGCCGGAATCCACGATGGACGCGTCGATCTTCGATGGCGCCGCGATCACCATCGAAGAGCGCGCGGCCGGGGAAGTCACCTCGGTCGCCGGACATCCGGTCGCGCCCGAGGGGAGCGCCGCCTACAACCCGGCCTTCGATGTGACGCCCCGCGACCTGGTCACCGCCGTGGTGACCGAACGCCGAACGGTATGGCCCGCACTGGGTTACGGGCTTCCGGATATGGCAGCGCAGTTGCACCGGCGCGGCTGGCTGGACGGGACCGCGGGCAATCTGTCGGTCCGTGTGCCCGGTACCGGCGATGCGCTCATTACCGCGAGCGGCCGAAGCAAAGGCGCGCTGACCGCACGGGATCTCGTGCTGGTCGACGCGGAAACCGGTGCGGCGGTTGGCTATCCGGACCAGCGCCCGTCGGCCGAGGTGTCGATCCATGCCGCGCTGTACCAGATCTTCCCGGCCTGCGGAGCTGTGGTGCATGCGCATCCGCCGCACGCGACCCTGGTCGCCACCTTGGCACAGCGACCCGCCGTGCAGTTCGACGACTTCGAGATCGTCAAGGGATTCGGGCCGCGCCGCAACGGCGGGTTCGAAGTCCCGGTGCTGCCCAATCACGACGATGTGCGCCGGATCGCGGCCGAACTGCGCGCGCGGCTCGACCATCACTCGGCACCGGCGGTGCTGATCGATCGGCACGGCGCGACCGTGTGGGGACCCGACCTCGAGACCGCGCGCAATCGGATGGAGTGCCTGGAAATGCTGTGTGGACTACACCTTCGGACCCGAGCAGGCCAGCCATGACGATCGTGCAGGTAATGGCGGACAACAACCGCGACGAGGTGATTGTGCGCACGACCGAGCGAGCCGAAATCGCGGAACTGCTCGCGCCATTCGATATCCACCTGGAACAGTGGCCGACCAGGGGGCTCGCGGCGGACGCCACACAGGACGAGATATTCGCCGCCTACCGCGGGGAAATCGACGACGTGTGCGCGGCGGGCGGCTACCGGCTGGTCGATGTGGTGCGGATGGTTCCGGACCCGGAGAACGCGGAATGGCGGACCCGAGCTGCAGGCGCCCGGACCAAGTTCCTCGACGAACATCGCCACGCGGAGCACGAAGTTCGCTTCTTCGTCGAAGGGCGGGGCTGCTTCTACCTGCACCTCGGCGACAAGGTGTACGCGGTGGTGTGTGTTGAAGGCGATCTGATCTCGGTGCCCGCCGGTACGACGCACTGGTTCGATATGGGCGCCACACCGCAGTTCTGCGCCATCCGATTCTTCGAGCAGGAGGACGGCTGGATCGGCGACTTCACCGGCGATCCGATCTCCGCGCGGATGCCGAGCCTGGACGAGCTACTCGGATGAGCGAGCGCGGCGAGCCAATGGTCGATACCGGCGACGCGGTGCTGCTCGATATCGAGGGAACGGTGAGTCCCGTGGCGGCCGTGCGGAATACGTTGTTCGGCTACGCCAGACCGCGCCTGGCCGACTGGTTGGGGAGGCCGGACCCCCGGATCGGGCGGATTGCCAAAGCGGTCCGGTCGGCGCTGCACGATCCGCATGCCGACCTGGATGTGGTCGCGGCCGAACTCGCGCGATGGAGCGATGCCGATAGCAAGGCCGAGCCGCTCAAAGCCCTGCAGGGGCTGATCTGGCAGGACGGCTTCGCCACCGGAGTGCTGACGGCAACGCTCTACGACGATGTACCGCCGCTGCTCCGGGCGTGGGTGCGCCGGGGCGACCGGGTGTACATCTTCTCCTCGGGTTCGGAACTGGCGCAGCGACTCTGGTTCGCCAACACCCAGTTCGGCGATCTGTCCGCACTGATCAGCGGCCACTTCGACCTGTCATCCGCCGGACCGAAGAACGACGCGCGGTCCTACCGGGTGATCGCGGAGGCGATCGGGGTGCGCCCCGATCGCATCGGCTTCCTCTCCGACAATGTCGCCGAACTCGACGCGGCGGCCGCGGCGGGTATGCGGGCCGTCGGCGTCTCCCGGATGGATGAGGGCTGTCCGGATGTCGGCAGGCATCCCCGGATCACGCGATTCACCGAGATACGAGTTGGGAGAAACTGAGATGACACAGACCGCAGCCCGATCGAGATCAGCGCGACTCGCGCTGTCCTGCGCCGCGCTGTGCGGAATTGTGCTGGGCCTCACCGGATGTGGGGACGACGACAGTTCCAAGCCGGCCACCTCGACCACCTCCGCGCCGGTGGTGTCGCCGATCGCCACCACCGCGCCGACGACCGCTCCCACCACAACGCCCGCGCCCACCACGGCGGATAGCGCGAGTGCGCCGCCGCCTGCGCCGACCCAGCAGCAGGCTCCGGCGCCGACCCAGCAGCAGGCTCCGGCGCCACAGCCCCAACCCGCACCACAGCCAGTGCCGCAGACCCAACCTGCGCCGCAACCGCAGCAGCCACCGACGCTGCCCGATCCAGGATTCGAACCGAAACCCGGCTACTGACCCGCCGGTCACCCGACTCGGCCTGCTCTCGACAAGGACGCCCATGACGTACTCGACCCGTTACCGCACACTGACCACGGCCGCGCTCGGTCTCGCCTCGGCCATGCTGCTCGCGTCCGCACCGTTCGCCACGGCCGATCCCGGAGCCGACGGCAAATCCCTTGTGGTGCTGGGTGACTCCTTCACCGCGAACGGCGATATCGGTGCGGCGTTGGAAAATGTCACCCCCGGCGCCCAACCGGACTGCTCGCACGGCCCGACCTCGTGGCCGACGCAGCTGGCCAAGAACCTGAACGTCTGGGGTACCTCCGATTTCATCGATATGTCCTGTCGCGGTGCGTCTTTGGTCAGTGGACCGGGGTTCACGTTGGCGCACGAGGCGCGCAGCGCGGATTCGGCCGGATCGTTCGGGCCGCGGACCAAGACCGTGCTGATCCAGACCGGGTTGAACGACGCCTGGGGCGAGAACACGGTGCGGCTGCGCCAGACCCTGCTCAACTGTGTGCTCGACCTGATTCGCGGATGTGGCCCCGAGGCCGCGGCGCAGGGGCGCGCCACCGACTATCGCGGGGTCAGCACCCAGCAGTACCTGGAGCGGATCAAGCCGGTCGTCGACTATGTCCGCTATTACGCGCCGAACGCACGCATCGTCTTCGTCGGCTATCCGGAGATGAACGCGCCAGGGCAACAGCATTGGTGCATCAACGTGCTCGGCGTCGGCACGATCGTCCAGCAGCGCGCGGGCGCGCCGATCGAACTGTGGGACCGGATGGATGCCGCGCAGCGCGCCGCCGCGCGGACCCTCGGCGTGGAATTCTTCGACGCCAAGGCGGTCACCGCCGGACACGGCCTGTGCTCGCCGGAGCCGTGGCTGGCCGGAATCCTGGACCCGAACAGCGAACTGATGGGCACCCCGGTGCACCCGTCGTCGCACGGTGACGGCGTGGTGGCTGCCGCGCTGCGGCAGCTGATCGCGGGCTGATGATGGCGAGCGAGGTGGTGGCGGGGGATCGGGACGCCTTGGCGGAACTCGACCGGAGACGACCCGCTCTGCCGTCGCTGACCGGGGCGCGCTGGTGGGCCGCGTTCGCCGTATTCGTCCTGCACGCGCTGGTCTTCCTGCCGGTGTACCCGTTCCAGAAGTCGGACCTGTTCCGGCACTTGCATCAGCTGCTGCCGATGCAACTGGGCGCGGCCGGTGTGACGTTCTTTTTCGTGCTTTCGGGTTTCATCATCTTCTGGTCGTTCAAGCCGAATAGTTCAGTGCCGCGGTTCTACTGGCGGCGGGTCCTGAAGATCTACCCGACGCATCTGGTGGCGGCGGCGGTATTCGTGGTGGCGGCGAATGTGCCGCTGCACCGGTTGGTGGTGTGGGTGCCGAATCTGGCGCTGGTGCACACCTGGGTGCCGAAGTGGACGACGGTGGGCGGGTTGAATGTGCCGTCTTGGTCGTTGTGCTCGGAGATATTGTTCTACTTCAGTTTTCCGTTGCTGCTGCCGCTGGTACGCCGGATCCCCAGCCACCGGCTGTGGTGGTGGCTGGCGGGTCTGCTGGTGTTCATCCTGTTGCTGCATACCGCGTACTACCTGTGGGTGCCGGGGCCCAAGGGCATAGCGAATGTCTTCGCACCGCGCCTGGTTCGCGGCGATGTATCACCCTTTTTCGAACTGCATGCCTCACAAGCGTGGTTTCGGCAGCCGGACATCCCGGTGTCCCCGGCGTATTGGCTGAGCTACAACTTCCCGGCATCACGACTGCCGGAATTCTTCCTCGGCGTACTGGCCGGACGACTGGTACTGGAAGGACACTGGCGACTGACCAGCGTCCGAATGCCGTTGGCGGCGTTGGCGATCAGTTATGCAGCCACCTGGGTCGTCCCGGTGAATTACAAGATGTCGGCACTGCTGGTCGGCCCGATGACGGCCGTGGTGGCGACGCTGGCCGCCCGCGACCTGGCCGGTCTGCGTGGGCTGAACTCCACCCCGCGCATGGTCTGGTTCGGCAATATCTCCTACGCCTTCTACCTCATCCAATTTCCGGTGATGGTGCTGATCACCCGGTGGTTCATCGGCGGTCGGCAGTTCGGATTCCTCGGCTGGCTCGGCTTCGCCGCGCTGTGCCTCATCATCTCGACCGTCGCCGCCGCAGTGATCTATCACTGGATCGACGACCCGCTGATGCGCAGGTTCGCGGGCCGACGCTGCAAAACGCCCGATGCACCGGATTCGCGGCCACCCGCGCCGGAGCTGAATACCGTAGGAGTCCAGCCTGCCCGATGATCCGCACGGCGTGCGAAGTCCGGACGCCCTACACCTGCGCACCCAGCCCGTCGATCGCCTACCAAGTCCTCGGAGGAACACATGCATCTCAGTACCGCGCTCGGTCAGCCGCACGAGGTCGATCTCGCCAGCGGCCGCATTCGCTATTACGAGACCGGATCCGGCGCGCCCATCTTGTTCGTACACGGCCTGCTCGTCAACGCGAACCTGTGGCGCAAGATGATTCCGACCATCGCCGCCACGGGCTATCGGTGCCTGAGCCCCGACTGGCCGCTCGGCGCGCATTCCATCCCGGTGCCGGACGCGGATCTGACCCCCACCGGTCTCGCCGACCTGGTCGAGGCGTTCATGGCGGAACTCGATCTCTCCGACGTCACGTTGGTCGCCAACGATACCGGCGGTGCGATCGCGCAGGTCCTGCTCAGTCGCGGCACCTCGCGGATCGGCCGGGTCGTGCTCGCGTCGGTGGACTGCTACGAGCGCTTCCTGCCGCCGCCGTTCAATCTGCTGCCACCGCTGGCGCGCATCCCCGGCTCGATCCGGCCGCTGACCGAAGTACTGCGGATCCGTGCGTTGCATCCGCTGCCCATCGCGCTGGGGTGGGTGGCCAAGCACAAGGTGGCCCCCGAGATCATCGATACTTACCTGCTGCCGAGCCGCAACTCCGCCGCCATCCGCAAGGATCTGCGCCGATTCCTGAAGACCGCGAATCGCCGCTACACCCTCGAGGCGGCAACCCATTACCCGTCCATCGACATCCCGATCCTGCTGGCCTGGGCCCGCGAGGACAAGCTGTTCCCAGTCGCGCTGGCCGAGCGGCTGGCCGCCGACCTGCCGAACGCCACACTGAAACTCATCGACGATTCCTACACCGCGAGCCCCGAGGATCAGCCTGAGTTGCTGACCGAGCTGATTGTGGAGTTCACTCGCATGCATGCAACTCCGTAACCATGAAAACCGTTCTCGTAGTACCCGATTCGCCTTGGAGCGGGCAGGGCGCGAGCTCTTCGCCGAGCACGGCTTCACCGCCGTTCCGGCCGAGCAGTTGGTCGCAGTCGCCGGCGTGACCCGGGGTGCCCTGCAGTACCACTACGCCGATAAGCGCGGCCTGTTCGTCGCTGTGCTCGAACAACTGGAATGGGAGAACACCCAGGAGATCGCGGCGGCCATGGCGGCGGCCCCGAACCCCGACGACCTGCTCGACACCTTGGCCATCGGTCTGCGTACCTTCCTCGATATCTGTTGTCGTCCCGAGATGATCCAGATCGCACTATCCGACGCGCCCGCCGTCCTCGGTTGGCAGGCGTGGCGCGAGTTCGAAGCCCGCAACGGACTGGGACTGCTCACCCCGCAGCTCGAGGCCGCGCGCGCGGCGGGGCAGATCCCGGACGTGCAGGTGAATATCTTGGCGCAGCTACTGCTCAGCGCCGCGACCGAAGCAGGCATGCTCGTCGCGCACGCACCCGACCCCGCCGCGGCCCGCGACGATGCGCTGCAGGCACTGATGACGGTGATCGCGGGTACGCTTCGGCCTCGTGAGGCTTAGCGCCCTGGCGCAAAACGATTGCCGCGCTACCGAATTCACCTCCGGGCCGTTGTCCGTCCGCAACGCATCAAGCAGGTCGATTGCCGTGGCGTTTATGACTGAGACAGCCTCGAGTTCCCCCCCAAGAATCCTCCGGATCGCATCATATTCGCGTCGGAAAAGCAGCTGAGCAATAGGATGGTGCGCAACGGCGTGAAGACCACCGGCCATTGATCGACCCGAGCATGATGTGAAGGTGACTCGCGCGAATGTCGCGAGCTGCCTGCTGATCCATTAGTGGCAGGTGGTGTCTCAACGCGGGGGTGGGAGGACGGTGAGCACGCGCGTCACATGGGCTCCGAACTCGTCCATGAAGGCACGCAGAAACCGTGCGATATTGTCGTCGAGCACCTCGCCGTCTTCGGTGAAGGCATCCGAGTGGTATTGAATGTAGGCCTCGGGGGCGTTCATCTGCGGCGAGTTGAGGTAGCCCAGCACGCTACGCAGGCTCTGTTGGGCAATTGCCGTGCCCAGCTTGCCGGGCGAAGTCCCGATCACCGCGGACGGCTTGTAGGTGAAGGAGTTTTCACCCCATGGCCGGCTCGCCCAGTCGATGGCGTTCTTCAGCCCTCCTGGGATCGAACGGTTGTACTCGGGGGTGACGAACAGGATCGCATCAACCCCGGCGAGGGCCTCCTTCAGCGCCCGGCCTTCGGGAGGGAAGTCGGCGTCGTAGTCGTAGTTGTAGAGCGGAAGGTCCTTGATGGGGATCTCGACAAACTCGAGTTCGGACGGCGCCAAGCGGATCAGCGCCTTGGACAGTACGCGGTTGATGGACTTCTGCGACAGGCTGCCGACGATATAGCCAACCCGGTACGTGGTCACGACGTCTCCTCGGTCTAATGGCTCGACGATGTCATTGTTGGCATTTCTGTGGTTGTTTGACCGGCAACGTACTCAAAAGCAGCTGAACCCATTATTTGGCTGACGAAGCCGCTCTGTGTCACAAGCTGTGCGCAATGAGTTCCGCTCTGCCCACAAGGTTTCTGACCGGTCCCCGATGACGAGATTATTTGGTAATTGAGTCCGGGTAATACCTATCCGGATTCAGTTGATGCAGGACGCCACCGGTGGTGGGTGTGAGTACAGGCCGCAGCGTGCTCGGCCGGCGTGCGATAACCCAGCTTTGAATGCCTGTTAGCCCGATTATGGTAAGCCTCGAAGCCGCCGCACAGCGCGGGCCTCGAGCAGGTAGGGGACTGCCGAATTGCATCAGGCGGCCGCCCTTGCGCAATGCGTCCAGGTCGACGACGGCGAATCCGAACTGGGCCGCGGCCTCGGAGCCGTCACTGGCGGCCGTAGCCTCTTCGATCGCGATGGAAGGCATCGCGGAGGCGCTCGAGCTGGCCGGCGAATGCCTTGCGCAACCGGTGGTCGAGCGCCACCACCACGCCTTCATCGACACCTACGGCAGCGGGTATGTCGAGCTGGCCCTTGCCCTCGGCGTCGCGACCGAACGCATTGACACCATCGCCGACTACGCGGCCGCCGCGAAGTACGGGGTGAAGACCGACGGCGGGTCAGAGGCCGGGCCGGGCGCCGAAATACTCGCCGAGCTGGCTCGCCTGATCGCCGACGGACAGCTCGAGCTGCCGATCGCGAAGAGCTATCCGCTGACGCAGGTCCGCGAGGCCTACGCCGAGCTCGAACGCCGCCACACCCGAGGCAAGATCGTCCTCACGCCCTAGTGGCGCACCAGCCGTTCGGTAGACCGCCGCTTCCTGCTCCCCGCTTCGCTCGACCAGGGCGCGGATTTCGAATTCCCCTGCTCCCGGGACGACGGTGTCGGTGATCGCTGCCGGCGTCAGTCCGTGAGTGGGGTTCCGACGTTGGCGAGGGCCTCGGTGCGGTTCTCGTAGATGTGCGGGGCGACTCCGCGGGCGGCGAGATGATCTCGGAGCTTCAGTCTCATGAAGGAGCTTGTGCTGTAACGACTCACCGAAAGGTAGAAGCGGTCAGCGAAGTCCTGGGCCGAGCGGGCGTAGAGGTCGCGCAGGTCCGCCGGGAGGGCAAAGTTGTCGTAGTTGGCCACCAGGTGGGTCTTTCGGCCGATCTGGAGCAGCCGGGATTCGATTGCCGCGCGGATGGTTTCGACGTCGTCCGCGGTTGTCGGCGCGAGGCCTTCCATATTGAGGAAGAAGATGTTCCGCTTGTCGTCGTAGGTCATGCGGGCCTGCATCGGGACCGATAGCAGCCGGTCTTTCAGTCCCATCGGGTTCGGCGCGAAGATGCGGGAATCCATGAGGGCCGGTTCGGCCTCGATGATGGGCTTGAATGGCATGTGCGCGAAGATATCTCGCTCGATATCGATTCCGGGCGCGACTTCGGTCAGCAGCAATCCGTCCTCGGTCAATCGGAACACGCAGCGGTCGGTGATGTACAAGACCGGCTGACCGGTCCGCAGCGCTTGTGCACCGCTGAACGTACGTTGCTCCACGGCGTCGAGGAATTTCGCTGCGGCAGGAGTCGGATCGACGACGACCCGGCCGTCCACAACGGCCGTGCGACTGGGTGCGACAAAAGTACCGAGGAAGAACACCTGTTTGGCGTTCTGGCTGATGTTGATGAAACCGCCGGAACCGGCCAGCTTGGCTCCGAACCGGCTGACATTGACGTTGCCGTCCCGATCGGCTTGCGCCATGCCGAGGAAGGCGGCGTCGAGTCCGCCGCCGTCGTAGAAGTCGAATTGGTAGGGCTGGTCGAGCACGGCCTGCGCGTTGACCGCCACGCCGAAATCGGCTCCGCCGGCGGGTATTCCGCCGATCACGCCGGGTTCCGCGGTAAGTGTGAGGAAGTCGGCAATGCGCTCTTCCATCGTGACGGCGGCAATCCCCTCGGGTATGCCGACACCGAGGTTGACCACGCTGTTGGCGTGCAGTTCGAGCGCGGCACGGCGTGCGATGACTTTCCGTTCGGTCAGCGGTAGTGGCGTGGCGTAGTGCAGGGGCACGCGCCGGATCTCGCCGCTGTAGGCCGGTGAGTACGGCGTGCCGAAGGTCTGCCAATGGTGGTCCGGTGTCGCCATCACCACGCAATCGACGAGGACCCCGGGAATCTTCACCTCGCGCGGACTGAGCGACCCGCTCTCGGCGATCCGCTCTACCTGCACAATTACCAGTCCGCCCGCATTGTGCACGGCGGTGGCGATGGACAGCGCCTCCAGGGTGAGTGCCTCACGCTCCATGCTGATATTGCCGTCGGGATCGGCGGTGGTGCCGCGCAGCAGCGCGACATCCAACGCCAATGCCCGGTAGAACAGCAATTCCCGGCCCGCCACAGTGATCAGTTCGACCAGATCCTCGGTGGTGCGCTCGTTGACCTTGCCGCCGCCGAACCGAGGGTCCACGAACGTGCCCAGCCCGACGTGGGTGAGCAGGCCGGGCTTTCCGGCTGCCGTGTCGCGGAACAACTGGGCAAGCACGCCCTGGGGCAGATTGTGCGCGGCGATTTCGTTGCCGACAGCCAGTTTCTGGATGCCGGGACTCATCCCCCAATGCCCTCCTATGGCCCGGGAGAGCAATCCGGGATGGCAGATACGGTCCAGCCCCCGGCCTCGGCGGTCCCCTTGGGCCACGGTGAAAACAATGCCGAGATCGCGGGGCGATCCGGATTCGAGGAAGCGCTGTTCGAGCGCGAGGGTGAGCTCTTCGGGAAAACACTGTCCCCCGAATCCCTCGATGGCGACCGAATCACCGTCACGAATCAGACGCACGGCTTCCGCTGCGGTGACGACCTTGTCGCGGGCCGCCGTCGTGGTGGGGAAATCGGTGATGGCGGGCATCGCTGCTCCTGACAATGCTCTGGGCGCCCGGTCAGGCGAACGCGCTGATGCCGGTGATGTCGCGGCCCACGATCAGGGTCTGCATGGTTTCGGTGCCCTCGAAGGTGTGCACGGCTTCGACGTCGGCCATATGCCGCATGACCTGGAAGTCCAGGAGAATCCCATTGCCGCCGAGCAAGTCGCGCGCCGTGTGCAGGACCGTGCGGGCGGTACTCGTATTGTGCATCTTCGCCAGTCCGGCGAGGGTGGGTTGCAGACGTCCCTCGGCGGCGAGCGTGCCGATCTGCAGGCAGTACAGCTGCATGGCGGTGACGTCGGCGAGCATCTTCACCAGACGGTCCTGCACGATCTGGAAAGCCGCCAAGGGTTTTCCGAACTGGATGCGCCGCTTGGCGTAGGTCAATGCGGTGTCGAATCCGGCGAGCGCGTGCCCGAGCGCCATCCACGCGCACGCACTGCGGGTGCCGACCAGCACTGTGGCGCAGTCCTTGAACGAGTTCGCGCCGGGCAGCCGGTTCTCGGCCGGGACCCGCACCCCGTCGAGCTGAATCTGCGCCTGCCACACTGCCCGCAGCGCACCCTTCCCGGTGATGACCTGCGCGTTATAGCCGGGCGTGCCCTTCTCCACCAGAAAACCCTTGACCTGACCGTCCTCGGTGTCGCGCGCCCACACGACGATCACATCGGCGATGCTGCCGTTGCCGATCCATTTCTTCGCGCCGTCGATGATGTAGTCACCGCCGACGCGGCGGGCGCTCGTCTCGAGCCCGATCGAATCCGAGCCGTGGTCGGGCTCGGTCAATGCGAAAGCACCCAGCTTCTCCAGCCGCGCCATCTCGGGCAACCACCGTTGTTTCTGCTCCTCCGAACCGCAGTGGGCGATCGACTGCATGGCCAGTCCGGCCTGCACGCCGGCGAAGGTGCCGATGCTGCCGTCACCGCGGCTGAGTTCCATGTAGGCAAGGCCCACCGAAATAGGATCCAGGTCCGGGCAGCCGTAGCCGACGATGCCGTCGCCGATGATCCCGACCTCACTCAGGCTCTTCAGCAGCGGGAAGGGGAATTCGGCCCGCTCCCAGTAGTCGTTGATGACCGGGCGAACCTCTTTCGCGACAAACTCCCTTGTGCGCGAAAGGACATCGAACTGAGCGGGTGTGATGCGTTCCCGCAAGAAAAAGTAGTCGGTTCCGAGAGCGTCGGCGACACCGATCTGAAGGTCCATTTCGAGCTCCCTGCGCAAGGAATCATCCGAATAATGATGTGTGACCTACATCGCCTATTTTAGGGTGCGCCCTCTGTTTCGGCCCGAACAATGTCACCGTCGACAACGAAATCCCTGGTCTGTTGTCTCGCGGCATATTTTCGAGAGCACCACGGCGCACGGAAGGTCTCGATCACCGGCACCAGCACCGATGCGTCGGCAATCAGGTCGACATGCCCGCCCGGATGCAAGTGCACCGTCGCATGCGGCAGCAATCGGCCCATGATGTGGGCATTGGCGACCGGGATGATCGGATCGTCGGTGCCGGCCAGGATCAATGTGGGCTGGCGGATGAGCGGCAGTGCGAACAGGCTCGTCCACACCGACCCGGCCAGCAGCTGATGCACATAGCCGACACGGGAGCCCGCCATCAGCTGCCGATCGAACAGCCGCTGGACAATGGCGGGATCGCGGCGGACACTGCCTCCGTAGAGTTCCCCGGCGATGCGGGCAGCATAGCGGTGGTCCAGAAACCGATGTGGCGTAAGCATTTTCAGTAGCGCACGGGGCGTGCCCGGGATCATGAGTACGCCGGTGCCGGTGGAGACCAGCACGAGGCGACGACACCGCCGCGGATACTGAAAGGCGAACTGCTGCGCCAGCGCACCTCCCCAGGACAGGCCCAGCACATCGACCTGCCCGTGGATGCCCAGCTTGCGCAGCACTGCGCCGAGTACCGCGGCGAGATAGGGAAATCCATACGGCAATGGCGAATCCGGAGACCCGCCGGTGCCGGGCACGTCGAACCGTACCACCGTGGTCGCCGGATTCAACGCGGCGACCAGCGGATCGAATACCTCGAGCGCCGCGCCGATACCGTTGCACAGCACCAGCGGCACACCCGAACCCCAGCGCACGTCGACGCGGATCTGTTGTCCCAGTACGGCGATCAGCCGTTGTTCGACGGCGTCGGCGGGCACGGGGGCGCTCATGGGTACAACACCACGACGTCGGCGACGCAGGCCGGGCGGGTGCCGCCGTCGATTTCGTAGGTGAGGCCGAAGACCGCCTCCACGCCGGATGTCTTCTGCTGGGCGGAATTCAGCGTCACCGCCGCCCGGATCTTGGCGCCCACCGGCACCGGGGCGGGGAAGCGCACCCTGTTCAGGCCGTAGTTGAGCGCGGCGGTGAGCTCGCGAATCTCCAGTACGTCGGCGATCACCACCGGCGCGAGGGACAGGGTGAGATACCCATGCGCGATAGTGCCGTGGAACGGCCCGGCCGCGGCACGCTGCGGATCGGTGTGGATCCACTGGTGATCACCGGTGGCCTCGGCGAACCGGTCCACCTGCTGCTGGGTGATCTCCATCCAGGCGGTGGTCCCGAGTTGGTGGCCGACCATGCCGACGAGATCGGCGGGCGTTTCGAGTTGTGTTGTCATGACCAGCCTTTCAGCGTGCGAGCACGTATTTTCCGGGCGCCGGCTCCAGCGGTGGCAGTTCCGGGCAGCCGAGCCCGGCGGGCGCGTCACGCAGTGGCCCGCTACGTTCGGCGAGCCAGAGCACGAAATCGGGCCACCACGAATCCCGCTGCTGTGGTGCCGAATTCACCCACCTGCCGGGATCGGCATCGTCGGTGGGCCCGATCCGATAGGCGGCCTTGGGATTTCCCGGCGGATTCACCAGGGCGGCGATGTGGCCGCTGGTGGACAACACGAACCGCTGATCCTTGCTGCCCAGCAGCCGCGCGCTGCGATAGCACGCCTGCCAGGGAGAGATGTGGTCGGTCAATCCGGCGACCACGTAGCTGTCCGCGGTCACCCGCGACAGATCGACCGGCGTGCCGAGCATGCTCACAGAGTTCGGGACGGTCAGCGCATTGTGCACGCCGAGCATGACCATGTCGCGGTGCAGCGTCGCGGTCATCCGCGTGGTGTCGGCGTTCCAGAACAGCACGTCGAACGGGGCGGGCTGACGTCCCTGCAGGTAGTTGTTGACCCAGTACCGCCACACCAGATCGTTGGGCCGCAGCCAGGCGAACATCTCGGCCAGCGCCCGGCCGTCCAGGTACCCTTTGCGCGCCGACATCGCGATCGCCATTTTGGCGGTCTCCTCGTCGAGGGTGGCCGCGGCGAATCCGGCGTGACTCTCGTCCAGCACCGTCACCATGAGCGTCAACCCGGCCAGCCGATGGTCCTGCCCGATCTCGGTGAGGTGGGCTGCGGTCATGGCCGCGAGAATGCCGCCGGAGCAGGAGGCCTGCAGATGGGTGCGCTCGCTGCCAGTGATGCGCTGCACGGCGGCCAGCGCGTCGAGGATGGCTTGCCCGTAGCTGTCGAATCCCCACTCGCGCTGCGTGGCGGTGGGATTGCGCCACGATATGGCGAACACCTGCTGCCCCTGGGTGAGGAAGTACTCGATCATGCTGCGACCCGGTGCGATATCCATGACGTAGAACTTGTTGATCACCGGCGGCACCATGAGCAGCGGAACCGTGCGCACCTTTTCGGTGCGCGGTGCGTACTGGATGAGTTCGAAGACATCGGTGCGCAGCACGACCGATCCCGGGGTGACGGCGAGGTTCTCGCCGACGGCGAACGCGTCCGGCTCCACCATCGCCGGAATTCGTGGCGCACCGGCCATATCGGTGACGAAATGCCGCAGCCCGCGTAGGGCGCTGAGCCCGCCGGTATCGATGAGCGCCTTCCAGCCCAGCGGGTTGAGCAGCGGATTGTTACTCGGAGCCAGTGCATCGACCGCGTTGTCGACCACGAAACGCATCCACTGGTCGTCGCGCCAGTCCAAGTGAGCGTCGGTCAGCATGGTCTCTGCGGTCTCGCCCGCGGCCAGATACACCTGCATGGCGCGCTTGAGCAGTGGATTGCTCTGCCAGGCGGGATCGGCGAACCGCTTATCCGGCTTGGCCGGGGCGACCTGCGAGCGTCCACGCGCGATGTCCACCAATTCCTGACCCAACGCCGAGACCCGTTTCCCGACTGCGCGCGGACGGCGGGCCAGGTGCACCGCAAGCCGGCTCCAGGAGTTGTTGGGCAGCAGGCGGCGGCTGATGCCGATGGCCGAACTTGTCAGCAGCAAATCGAGCGGGGCGGCCATCTCGTCGGCCGCTGTCAATTCCTCGGCGTGTTCGGAATAGGTCACCATGTGCTCATTCTCCTGCGATTCGGAAGTTCCGTAGTTCGATTGAGCTCCTCGATCTCTCCATGGTTTGTCCTGGCAAGATCGGAGTCGTAATTTGGGCTCGATCTCCGGCATCCTGCCTGCCCGTGGCGGTGATCGGCGGTGCGAACTCGGCCGGACAAGCTGCTCTGTTCCTGGCCGGCCGAGGTTGCGCCGTCACCCTCGTGGTCCGGTCGGGGGATCTGTACGCCGGGATGTCGAGCTATCTGGCCCACCGCGTCGAGGCCGACCCCGCGATCGATGTCCGGCTCGAAACCGAGGTCATCGCTCTGCACGGCGGTGATCGATTGGAAGCGATCGCCGTGTCCGGCGAGGATTCGCCGGAACAGCACCGGCTCCTGTGTGCCGGTCTGTTCTGCTTCATCGGAGCCGACCCGGAAACCTCCTGGCTGTCGGATATCCGCCTCGACTCCCACAGATTCGTGCTCACGGATGTCGCACTGGGCCCCGACACCGCAGACGACATGTGGGACAAGCTCGGTCGTGGTCCGTTGCCGTTCGAGACGAGCGTGCCGGGGATCTTCGCGGTCGGCGACGTGCGCGCCGGATCGATGAAGCGCATCGCCGCGGCCGTCGGCGACGGCTCCGCTTGCATCCGCTCGGTGCACGAGTTCATCGGCCTCGCAGGACTGTAGCCGCATACCCGGGCGCATCGAGTCGGCCGCCGCGGCCGCCGTCACCGAGCTCATCGTCCTGGCGGCCGAAAAGCCGCCTACGAGGCGCGCAACTGCTCGAGCGCCGTCGCCCAATTCTCGATGTGGTGGCCGTGGCGAGCTTTCCGTCGCGGACGGTGAACACGTCGATGGCCATCGTCCGGAAGGACTTGCCGGTGGGGGCAGCCCCCCAGAACTCGGCCACCGGCGTACTGGTCGCCTCGCCGCGCACGACCATCAGATCGTCGACCACTCCGCCCCACGGTCCGAGTAGCAGCGGCGGCACCCCGCCCGCTGCCAGCACCATGCCCAGCGAGGCCGGTGAGCCGGTCAACTGCAGCACCAGCCAGCCGATCGCGGTCGCCTGCACGAATGTTCCACTGGCAGAAGCAATCTGGCCCGCAAAATACCAGCGGAACGGTTTCGACCGCAGGGCGCGGAACGCGTTCGCCCGGACAGATGGTCGAATAGTCGGTGCTGCGGCAGCTTCGGGCACCACCGTCAATGCGTCACGATCCATGCGAAACGTATCAGTCTCGCAGGGCCTGGGCCAGGACGCCGACCGCTGGTGCGACCGCGGCTTCGGCCGCGTTGGTGTGGTCGACCACCAGTTTGATGATCGGCGAATCCTGTACGCCGGCAACGGTTTTGCGGCCCGCCTCCGGCGCCATCTGGTACCGGAAGGGCGGCTCCGAAGTCGCGTCCACGAATGCCTGGGCCGCGGGCTCGAGCGAGATGCCGTGCGGATTGCCCGCCATGGTCGCCTTCCTTTCGTCGCGTCGATGTGCGCGCAGCGCGAGCACGCGCTCCAGTCTTCGCGGTATGGGCGGGCGGCGGCCCACTTCTTGGGCCACGAATCCCTGAAAACGGGACACCGGCCGATCGGTTGGCGTGACTGTGCAGATCTTTCGCCGTGCAAAGCGAATCTGCTGCCCTGTCGCTGATTTCGGGGTCGGTGTGCTCAAACGGCGGTCGATTTTCTGTGAAAGCCCCCTCGACAGATCTTTTGCGATTGCGCCGTATCGTGATAGTTTTTCTCTATGGTCAACTAGACCAAAATCTCGCTGTTCATCGAGGGAGATTCCGTGTCCAGGGCTGTGAAGGTTGCCGCCGCACGGGTTTGCGGGGGAATTCTCGGGATGGTTGCATGCCTGCTCGGGGTGGGCGCCGGGCACGCCGATGATGCGCCCGGTCCGGTGCTGATCGGTGGCACAGAGTATTTCGCTTTGGGCGATTGGAACTGCTCGATCGGTGCGGATGGCGTGGTGGGATGCGACCTCGCAGTCCCGGCTTCGTCGATGGACGTGCTGTATGCCGGAATGCAGATGTCGTTGCCGAATGTGCCTGCCATCATTATCGATTCGGCTATGTGGCCGGCGCATCCGCAGTGGAACGCCAACCGCAGTCACACGCTGCCGGGCGGAAATCCATTATTGCCGCGCCTTACACCCGAGAACTACCACGATCCACAGTATTCGGTCACCTATGCCGGAGCGAACTGCCAGATCACCTTTCAAGGTGCGGCAGTGTGTACCTCGATGGGGCACGGGTTCAGCCAATGGGGACCAGTGCCGCATGGCTACTGATCCCCATGAATCACTGGCTACCGGTACCAGACACCGGAATCCCAGTCACCGTAGTCCCAGACGTTGAAATCGTAGCGACCATGTGCGCCTCCGAAGAGATAACCCCACCAACCAGCCGAGGTGTCGCAGATCTGGTCGTCGTGGTTGCACACGGTCAACACCGGGAAATCGCCGAACCAATCGTCGACACCGGCCAGTGGATAACCGATGATCCCGCTCCCGGGTGTCGACGACAATCCGGCCCATCCGGGGCCGGCGGCTCGCTTGGGATCCGACAGGAGAATGGCATTGGCATTGCCGACATCCTGGTGTGCGGTGACCCAGGCGTGGACGATACCCGCGCCCTCGCTGTGCCCGATCAATCTGATGTGGTCGCCCGGGCATTGGCTGCGATGCACCCAGAACAGCCGGTCGAGTTCGTTCAACCCCGACATCGGGTCGGCGGAGTTGTATCCGACAGGCTGATTCACAAATGGGGTGAACACCGACGAGGTGTTGTCCCCGAGACCGCCGATGCCGATGGCCCAGTCGCCAGTACAGTCATCGGCGTGCGCGTGCGGGATCGTCGCGTATGTGATGGAAAGGAGGATGGCCAACAGTAATGCGGCGAAGAGCGCCGTTGCTCTACGCATGGTCGTACTTCATTCATTTTTCGTGCCTCCGGGTCCGGCCCGGCTTGCACGACTTGTACCCAGAAATTGCTGGCGTTCTTGTTTTCTGGCGAAACAGTTACATAGGCCATCGATTCGTTTGCCGTAACGCAATGTCGGAGGCCATCATCCGGAATAGAGCACCACTCGCCCTACCTCGACCCGAGCGAGGTCCGCATCAGATTTCGCGAAACCCTCTGGCCCGGGGGAGGGCTCGCATAACCGGAGATTCGCGCACACTCCCGGCCGCGCGCCTCGCCTCCGACGTCACTGGCATCGCTCGAGACAGACAAACCCAGCGCTCGGGAACCACTCGTGGTGCACCGCGGCGATGTTCAGGGTCAGGCGGGTGAGTTCCGGTGCGCTGGAGACGATGTCGCCACCGCGCATCCCGGCGCTGATCGGACCGGATCCCGCAATCGTCCCCAAGATCTAAATGCGGTAGCTGTACCGCCTGCGGTCGACCATGCACCGGCATCATCCCCGGCGATGGTTCGCCGGGGATGATGCCGTATGTCATCAGCGTGCCGAACCGGAGGACGACCCGGTGCGGATGCCGCTCGCTGACCCGCTCGGCAGCCGCAGGTTGGCGTCGGGGACGACGACGCCATCCGGTGTTTCCACCGCGTCACGGTCGGCGTAAGGACTCTGTCCGGGCGCCGCCTGAAGTGTCGAGAGATACTTCCACAGGCCGCCGGCCAGCGCGATGCCGCCGCCGGCCAGCGTGCCGGCCACCCCGCCCGCGGCGGCGAAAGCCAGTGCGGCCGCTGGGATGGTTGCGACGCAGGCGGGCCCGACGATCAGGCACGATGCGGCGCCGATCGCAGCGCCGACCACGGCGCCGACCACGGTCCCCACCACTGTTCCGAGCAGCGGGCCGCGGCTGAGCGAGTCGGCCAGTTCGGTCAGGGCGCGCTGGTCCTCCAACGGCGATGCGACGGTTCGCGGCGCAAGCTCGACATGGCTCACATCGGGTTGCAGCGTCAGGGTGCGCCCGTCTTCGGAGATCGACTCCGCAAGAGGATGAACCGCACCGTCGATCGAATAGGCCATCGGCAGTGAATCCAGCACTTGACCTGCGGAGTCGCGCAGTTCGACCTGTTCACGACTCGCCGCGACAGCGAAGTGGGCGTTGTCGACCGTGGTCATCACACGGTCGCCCACGACCTCGATGCGATAGTGCACCGATGGCGACGGCGGTGCGTCGGCGATTGCGGGCGGTGCGGCGATCCCGGTAGCGACGACGGCCGTCAGGACACCTAGCCACGCACGCTGTGAGACCGGGTGCGCATCGTTTCGCGCGATCATTGCGTGGCTCCCGGTGTGGCGGAGGGGGATTCGGCATGACCATGCAGGTCCGGTGCGTACTTGCTGGTTCCGGGCGGGGCGTTGAGTGTGGTGAGGTACTGGTACACCGCGATCGCCGCCGTCGGACCGCCGCCGACGACCAGGCCCGCCATCCCGCCGACGCCGCCGGCGAGGGCGACGATGGGCAGCACGGCAACAACACATCCCAGGCTCAGCACCAGACAGGATGCGCCGGCGAGCGCGACGCCGACGCCCACGCCGAGAACCGCTCCGACGGCCGTGCCGAGCAGGCTTCCCACCGACGTGCCGATGCTGACGGCATTGATGAGGTCGTTCATCGCGAGCTGGTTCTCTACCGGTGACGCAACGGGTTTCAATTCGTCGCGTCGAATCGCGGCGACGTCCGGGGTCAAGGTGAGAGTGTGACCGTCGGGCGCGATCTGGTGCCGGACCGGGAGCGTTTGATCGTCGATTCGGACCCGCAACGGCAGTGAGTCCAGGACGCGTCCCGCGTTATTGAAGATCGAGACCGCGCTGCCATCGTCCGACAACGCGAAGGTCCCGTTCTCTAGGATGGTGACCACCGATTGGTCGGTTGTCAGTTGTGACCGGTACGACACCTCGGGGGAGACGTCGGTCGGCGCGGCTGTCGCGGTCGCTGCTGTCAGCACGACGCCGGCGACTGTCGAGGCGGCCGCGAATGCTGACCATCGTATTCTCATTGTTTTCCTCACCTTGTTTTGAAAAGGTCCACGAAGGCGGGCGCCGCGGCGGTCGTAACCGCGCCGCCCGCCGCCCCTGTGGGGGTGGATCTGATGAACGGGTGCGAACGCGCACCCGTGACGTTCAGCGCACGGCGACTACTGCCGAGCCATGGCCGCGCGTATTTCGCTTGCGGTATCGGTGATCGAAGTGCCGGAAATGTCGACGGTCGCGCTGTGCAGGGTGCCGGTGAATCGGAACGGCGCCTGGTACTCCGTCGTCACCACCGACCCCGGGTTGGCGCCGCAGCGCAGGCCGCCCGGGTTGAAGATGATCGGCGTGGTGACCGGGAATTCGGCCTGGCCGACAAGGCGGTCGTCGAGGTACAGCAACGCACGGCCGGGCGCGCCCTTGCCCTGCATGAAATTGGGGAGTCCGGTGGGTTGGAACTCGAAGCCGAGCCGGTGGCGCCCGGCCGGAATCGCTTCCTCGGAGGACACGGTGAACCAGGACCGGCGCACATAGTTGTGCACGTAGTGCAGTCGGCCGTGCTGCAGGTAGAACGACCAACCGCCGGTGTAGCCGCCCTCGCACAGCAGCACTCCCTCGGCCCCGTCGGTGGGGATGGTCACCTCAGCGGTGATGCTGTGCGGCCGGTTGAACAGTCGGGGTGCGACCGCTGCGGGCAGCATCTGGGTGTCGGGCCGGAGGGTGTATCGGGTGCGGTTCTCGGTGAGTTGAGGTCGCTCGTCCAACAGCCGGGCCATCGCTCTGCCGTCGATGGGAAGGACCTGGTACTTCTCGGCCTCGACGTACCACAGCCGGATCAGCTCGGCGAGCTTGTCGGGGTACTGGGCGGCCACATCGTGGTTCTCGGCGAAGTCCTCTGCCACGTGGTACAGCTCCCAGTGGCTGGCATCCAGGTCCGCGAGGTCCTGGGCCATGATCGGAGTGCCGAATGGTCGCTCGGATTCGGCGAAAGACGGCCCCGGCCAAGGGCATACCGCTCGCCAGCCGTCGTGATCGATCGCGCGGTGGCCGAGCATCTCGAAGTACTGGGTGTGGCGGCGGGTCGGCGCGGCGGGATCATCGAGGGTGTGGGCGAAGCTGACGCCGTGCAGCGGGGTTTGTGCCACACCATTGATCAATTCCGGCGGCTCGATGTCGAGCAGGTCGAGCAGGGTGGGCATGATGTCGATCAAATGTGCGTACTGGGTGCGCACCTCGCCGCGAGCCGCGATGCCGCGCGGCCAGTGGATCAGGAACGGGTCGCTGGTGCCGCCGCGGTAGGTCTCACGCTTCCACCGCCGGAACGGGGTATTGCCGGCCCAGGTCCAGCCCCACGGATAGTGGTTGAAGGTGTCGGGGCCGCCGAGTTCGTCGATGTCCCTGAGGCTGTCTTCCAGCGGCTCTTGCGCGTTGTTGAAGAACTGCAGCTCGTTGGTCGTGCCGGTGACACCGCCCTCCGAGCTGGCGCCATTGTCGGAAACCACGGCGACGATGGTGTTGTCGAATTCGCCGATCTCCTTCAGGAAGTCCAGCACGCGGCCGATGTGGTGGTCGGTGTGGGTGAGGAAGCCGGCGTACACCTCCATCATCCGGGCTGCCAGTCGGCGCGCGTCGGGACTCAGTGAGTTCCACTCCGGCACATCGGGATCGCGGTCGGACAGCTCGGCATCGGCGGGGATGACGCCCATCTGCTTCTGCCGTTCGAACACCATTTCCCGATAGGCCTCCCAGCCCTCGTCGAATCGGCCCTTGTAGCGGTCGGCCCACTCCCTGGGCACATGGTGTGGAGCATGGGCGGCGGCAGGACAGAAGTAGAGGAAGAACGGCTTGTCCGGTGCCGCCTGTTTGGCGTCGGCGACGAACTGGATTGCCTTGTCCGCCAAGTCTTCGCTCAGGTGGTAGCCCTCTTCGGGAGTGCGTTCCGGCTCGATCTGGTGGTTGTCGTGGACCAGATCCGGGTACCACTGGCTGGTGTCGCCGCCGAGGAAACCGTAGAAGCGCTCGAAACCGCGTCCCAGCGGCCAGCGGTTGTAGGGGCCGGCGGGCGATTCTTGGTCGGCGGGGGTCAGGTGCCACTTGCCGATCGCGTAGGTGTTGTAACCGCGCGCCAGCAGCATCTCCGAGAGAAACCCATTGGAGAACGGGATGTTTCCGTCGTATCCGGGGTAACCGGTGGAGAACTCGGTGACCGCCGCCATCCCGTTGGCGTGATGATTGCGTCCGGTGATGATGCACGAGCGCGACGGTGAGCACAGCGCGGTGGTGTGCATATTGCTGTAGAGCAGGCCATCGGCAGCCAGCTCATCGAGGCGGGGCGTGGCGATCGGGCTGCCGTAACACCCCAATTGTCCGTAGCCGACGTCGTCGAACACGATCAGCACCACATTCGGTGCGCCCGCGGCGGCACGGACCGGCCTCGGCCAGGCGGGACTGGATTGGTCGATGGTGGGGCCGACTGTCCCCGAAAAGGCGGTGCCGGGGGTGTACTCGTTCAATGCCATGCATTGCTCCTCTGCTCAGTGCTGGCGAAAGCGCTGTCTGTATGGGTTCTTTGCGCGATGAGCGCGTAAGTCGGGGAAAGACTGCGGGTGTGGGTTGGCCAGTGGGCCGAGCGGCAGACCGTCGTTCAGGGCCGTTCGCTTATTCCGGCAGGACCGGGTGCTGACGATCGGTGCGACTGTCCGGCGTCAGTTCCCGCCGGCTGGGACCGCGCTCTCGGGGTCGGCAACTTCATCGGACCGTTCGAGGGAGCCGCTCGTGGACTCCCCGAGGAACGCCATGACCATGGCGAGGATGAACATGAGGGCAGCGATGAAGTAGAAGACCGCGGGGATTCCGAAGTTATCCAGAATCGCTGTGATGGCGAATGCGCCGAGAATATTGCCGAGCCGGGCCGAGGCGCTGGCCCAGCCAGAGCCTATCGATCGGAAGCGGGTGGGGAAGATCTCGGCCGAATACGTCTGCGTGAGCGGTACGACGACCTGGAACAGGACCTGGAGCACGCAACCGATTCCCAGGACGTAGGCGGTGGAATTTCCCGCGGTGAACAGCAACGCGACTATGCCCAACACGGTGCCGATGACGGCGAGGGAATGCTTGCGCTGCCAACGATCGGTCACCATGGTGCTTGCGAAAAATCCCAGCACACCGACGGTGGTGACGACCGCGGTGATAAGTGTCGATTGACCGAGGTCATACCCCTTCAGTTTCAGCAGCGTCGACAGCCATCCGGTGAACCCGAAGTAGGCGACCACACCGAGAATCCATAATGCGCAGGCGACGACGAATCGTTTGCCGTATCCCTCCCGGAAGAGGGTGCGAATCCCGCTGCCGCGGTTTTCTGTCGACGTAGAGGTCGCAATCGGGGCGGGTACAGATGCCGGCAGGGGTGTGATCGTGTGCCCGGCCGCGCGCACTGCTTCCTCGATGCCGGTCATTATCGAATCGGCGCGGACCAGGTTCGCGCGGGACTCGAGCCAGCGCGGTGACTCCGGTAGATGCCGAAGGAAGGGACCCACCAGCAACAGCCCCAGCCCGCCGACGATGTACAGCGCGCGCCATCCCCATTCAAAGTTGGGTATCAGGGCGAATGCGAGCCACGCGAGCAACGTCGGACCGATTCCGGCGATGGTGATCACCCAGGCGATGGCGCGGCCACGCACCCGGCCGGGGACGAGCTCTGCCAGCAGGACCGCACCGACCACCGTCATCCCCTGATACCCGATTCCGATGAGGAACCTCAGGAGCACGAACGACTCGGGTGTCGAGGCTGCGGCGTTGAGCAGCGACGGCGCCGAGAACAGCAGCAGGCAGGCGACGAGTGTCGGTTTGCGGCCGAACCGCCCGGCCGCCCATCCACCGGCGAACGCTCCGATGAACGCGCCGACGCCGGTGGCGGCGGTGATGGTGCCGACATCACGCACTGTGAATCCAAGGTGCTCGATCAGTGCCGGCGCGCTGAACGCGAACGTATAGAGGTCGATGAGCTCGAACATGAAAGCGCCGATCATCAGGGCACAGACCATGTGATGCCAGCGGCATATAGGCAGACGTTCGAGCCGATCGGATACCGAAACCCGCAAGGGCTGAGGGGAAACCGATGTCACTGCACGCTCATTCGGTGACGGCGGCGAGCTTCGTCGCGACCCACCGGCGGGGTGGCCCGAGACAGCGCGTATCCGATGTGGGCCGCCGCGGCGACCGGGGCAGATCGTGGTGCCCCCGATTCCGTGCGGCTCGAGTTCCACGCGCAGCGCCTGGCCATCTGCTTTGTGTCGGAGATATCCACCCGGCTGGTGCGGACCGCACGCTCGGGGGATCGCACCGCCTCGGCCGTGTCGAGGAGGCCGGCCTCATTGATGTCGTACAGGGAGAGGGACGCGCCGCGGGCGGCGCGCAGTATGGCGAGTTCGCTCCCGATTCCGCTGCCAGCGCCGGTGGTGGCCACGACCTGGGCGGACAGATCCGCTTTGGTTCGCGGAGGTAACGTGATCATGGTCACAAGCTAGCGTCGACGTGCACGGGAGCGCTTGTGAGCGCATGCCAACGTGTGTGTGACTCGTTGTGAGCCCACGACAAACGTGGGTAGATTCGCCCGGCACGGAAATCGAATGGCTGTCGGGTCGGAGCATCGACACCGAGACGCTGAAGCAGCGAGTCGCGCTGGTGTTGCTGCGCATTTTGCCCGGCCTGACACAGTCCTGGCCCACGGAATTGTGACGTGGCGACAATCGGTGCATCGAACTTTGGTGCGGAGCGCCGCGAGAATGGGACCTGGGTCTCCTAACGTGACGTGACGTGGCAGATACGACTCCCATCGAACCCGATTCGCGACCGGATGAGCGCTTCACACTCGCCAGTGAGCGGACCTTTCTGGCCTGGATTCGAACCTCGCTCGGTCTACTCGCCGGTGGGATCGCAATGGTGCACCTGGTCCCCGAATTCAGCACTGGGTCGGTACGTTCCCTGCTCGGTACCGTGCTGATCCTGCTGGCGGTCGCCGCGCCGGTCGCCGGCTTGCGCCGGTGGCTGCAGGTGCGGCAAGCCCTGGAATCCGGTGCCGACATGCCCGATGCGCGCGACCTGTGGGTTCTCGCCATCGGCAGCACCGCTGTCGCGACGTTCGCCGGTGTCGTCACGGTCGCCGGCGCTCTACATTGATGCGCCGCGTCCAGGCGCGAGCGCCCTCGGTACACGATCCAGATTGCTGCACGCCCGTGACGTCGTGGGCTGTAGTGGTGCAGACGCCCGGAATCCGGCGCCAAGCGGTCGAGGTTCGGACTCGACCAGTCTCGACCGTCAATGCAACGACTTGGTGGCAGATCCGCGCGTGGCTCGATCGCTGCGCTCCTGACTACCTACAGCGGCTGCGTCGACCAGGTGCTGCCCCTTGGACTATCCACGCTTCTGCGGCCCGTCGCAGCGCCGGCGGGCTTCAGCGGTCGAGCCACGGTCCCTTCGTAGGCAGAAAGAAACAGGTATGCGGGCTAGGTAGTTTTCCGGTCGCTGATCGTGCTCGCGGAAAGCAGGCTGCAGGCGACAGGCCAGGATTTATCTCTCGAGGACACTCATGAATCCACAGAATCGACAGCGTGCAGTTCACGATGCGCGCCGTTCGTCGGCGAAGCGGCCACCGCGACTACGTGGGCGGGCCCAGGAGGCGAGCCCCGTCGGGGGAGCGGGGTTCCCGGCGCACGGTGATGTGCACTTGCGCATCTGGCTGGGCGGAGTGGCCTTCGACTATCGAGCCGGTGTTGCCGCGGCATACAACCTGATCCGCGATTGTCAGCGAAAGCGCTGGTGCGCAATCGAATTAATGCTCCATACCGTCGAGGAAGGCCTGCCCGAAAACCGCTTGCCGAACGAACGATTGTTTCTCGGCGCGTGACTGTACGGGCGAAATGCGTGTGTAACAGCCGAAAGATTCAGAGTTGCTCGGCGGCCCACGCCGCGATCTGGGTGCGCGAGGTGAAGCCCAGTTTGGTCAGGATATGTTCCACGTGTCCCTCGGCGGTGCGCTGCGAAATCACCAGCTGGGCGGCGATCGCCTTGTTGGTCAGACCTCGAGCGACGAGATCAGCGACCTGGCGCTCACGCTTGGTCAAATTCCCCGCCGGAGCACGGACCGGCGCGGCTTCGGATTCGTCGCTGAGCGCGAAGCCGGCCGCGGCATCGAGACTCATCGCGGCGCCCGCCCGGTAGGCGGCCTCGAATGCTCGTTGTCCGAGCGCCTTGCGGCTGTTCCGAGCGCATTCCTCGTGATAAACGCGCAAATTGCGAAATATGTATGCGGAGCTGCAAGCAGCGTTGCCCAACGAGTCGGCGGCACCCATCAAGATAGCCGCGCGCCGGGCATGGTGCTGTTTGCTGGCGATCCAGGCCAGCATTTCCGTACAGGCCGCAGCGACGAGTGGATCGGCCACCAGTTCGGCCAACCGAAGACCCTCCTTCAACAATTGCTCGGCCCGGTTGGACTCGCCCCCTCGCCACTCCGCGAATCCCGTTACCCACATCGCCCACGCCCGTTCCAACGCTTCTTTGGAGGATTTGGTGATGGCGATCGTCTTCTCGAGACAGGCAATGGCCTGCGATGTGTGGCCTTGCAGTGCATGCGCCCATCCGAGCAAGAACTGGGCGTCCAGCTGCAATATGAGGTCGCCGCGTGCTTCGTATATTCCTACCGCGTCGGCCAGGTTTCTGTCGGCGCGGGCCAGATCACCGTCGTCCTCGGCGAGAGCCTTGGTGCCCTCGGAATGTGCAAGCAAGGCTCTGACCCAGGGGTCCGCCGTCTGCTCGGCCAGGGTCTGGAGTTGGGCCACATAGGCTGTGGTGGCTGCTGGTTCACCCTGCATCGCGGCCATGGCAGTGGCTCCGTAGAGTGCCTTGGCTCGGTCGGCGGTCTGCACACCGGTCGTATGGGCGAGCGCGCGTTCGCACCAGTGACGTCCCTCGCTGAGCCACCCACGCCAAACCCAGAAGGGATATAAGGCGGCGACAATTCGCACCCCGCTCTCGTGCGACTCGGTGAGGCTGGATTCCAGCGCCTTCCGCAGATTCGGCAACTCCCGTTCCAGTCGGGCAACCCAGTATGGCTGATGTGGGCTGATCCATTCCGCCTCTGCTCGGAGAGCCAATCGCTCGCACCAATCCCGGTGGCGCTGAAGGTATTCCGGGTACTCTCCACTGTTTTCGGCTTTCTGCCTCCCGTATTCCTGGACGGTCTCGAGCATCCGGAAGCGGATGGTGCCATCGGTTTCCTCGCGGATCAGGATCGACTTGTCCACCAGCGCGGATAACGCATCGAGCAATTCCGCCTCGGTCAAGATGGTGCTGCACACCTGTTCGGCGGCGTCGAGTTCGAAACCGCCCGAGAAGACCGACAGTTGGTGCCACAGTTGCTGCTCGACCGTGGTGCACAGGTCATAGCTCCAGCCGATGCACCATCGCAGGGTCTGCTGCCGCATCGGGGCACCACGGCTCCCGCGAGTCAGCAGGGCATATCGGTCGTCCAGCCGGGACAGGATCTGCTCGGGCGACATCGTCCGCAGGCGGGCTGCGGCCAGCTCGATCGCCAACGGCAACCCGTCCAGTCGGGCGCAGATCCGGGCCACGCTGAGGCTGGTGTCGTCGGTTACCGTGAAGCCCGGTACGGCCGCGGCAGCTCGTTCGGCGAACAAGGTCACAGCGTCGTACCGGGCAGCTGCTCGCAGCGTCGGCTTGCTCGTCGAATCGGGAATCCCCAACGGGGGCACCGCAAACACCGACTCCCCACCCAGGCGCAGAGCCTCGCGGCTGGTCGCCAGAATCCGCAACTGCGGGCAGGTCCGCAACAGCGACTCGGTCAGTTTCGCGACCGCATCGATCACCTGCTCGCAGTTGTCCAGCACCAGCAGCAGGCTGCGCGGGGACAACAGTTCCGCCAGCACTTCGAGTACGGGTCGCGCATCTTGGCTGCGCAGCCCGAGGGCGGCGGCCACGACGTCGACCACCAATGTCGCATCCCGCAGATCACCCAACTCGACTAGCCACACACCGCCGGCGAAGTCCCGTTTCATTTTGTGGGCGGCTCGCAGTGCGAGCCGTGATTTGCCGACCCCGCCCATCCCGGTGAGCGTCACCAGACGCGACCCTGCCAGCAGGTTCTTGACCTCGGCCACCTGGATCCGCCGATCGACAAAGCTGGTCAGTTCGAGCGGCAAGTTCCCCACACCTGTCTCAGGTGCAGGCACCGATGTCGCAACTGAGGCACGCTCGGCTCCCACTTCGGTTTGCAGGGCCATCTCGTCGACCGCGAAACCATGATTGCGCTCTACCTGCCGCAGTTGCTCTCCCAGCGCCGCAGCGGTCGGGCGGTCCCGCGGCTCGCGCGACATCGCCGACTCGATCACCGCGCACATATCGTCCGGGATTCCCCGCTCGCGCAGATCAGGGACCGGTTGCTCGGTGATCCGCAGAAACTGCGCGACCACCTGTTCACCGCTGCGGCGCTCGAAGGGCGCGTGCCCGGTCAGGGCACAGAACAATGTGGCCCCAACCCCGTACACATCCGATGCCCGGCTCGGGGCCTCCCCGCTCAGCACCTCGGCAGCGATGAACGCCGGCGAACCGGTGATCGTGCCGGTCGTCGTCTCGAACCCACCGGCGATGTGGGCGATACCGAAGTCCGTCAACGCGGGTTCGCCGTAGTCGGTGAGCAGGATGTTTCCCGGCTTGATATCGCGATGCAGAATTTCGGCCCGATGCGCCGTCTCCAGCGCACCCGCGATCTTCACTCCGAGGCGCAGCACTTCCGGCAGCGGTAACGGGCCGTCGCCGCGAATGCGCGCATCGAGCGAGCCGCGCCGGTGGTAGGGCATCACCAGGTACGGGCGACCGCTTCCGGTCGCACCGACCTCGAGCATGTCGACAATATTCGGGTGCCCGGTCAGCCGCCCCATTGCACGTTGCTCGCGAAAGAAACGCTCCCGATTCTCGTCGAGTTCGCCGGTGAGCACCTTCACCGCCACCGTGCGGTCCACCTCGGTCTGGGTGCATCGATACACCTCCCCGAACCCGCCCCGCCCGATCTCCTCCGCGCCCGCGAAACCGGCAGCGTTCAACTCCGTGACGACATCAATACCAACATCACGCTGCGTCTCGAGCGGATCGATCTCAACCATTGGCTACTCGTGAGCTACCCGGCGGGCACCAGCCAGAATATCCCGCCCGCTCACTTGCGGCCACGGCGTCGGCCGCGCTGGCCCGCCAATGTACGGCGACCTCGCAATGCACGATGCCCCCGCCGTCCCTTTCAGGTCTGCGCACAGCCACCCATACCCGACCCCCAGATATTGGACAAGCGATCACCATGCGCTGATGCAGGTAAACGTCGAGAGCACCCCTGCATCAGCACATTCTCGACCGATGAAGGGGTGGGTTTGTTGGGGGTGGTGGGGGATCGTCTCGGGGGTTTGCGGATGCCGTGCTGCTGGGCCCGATGCGGTGCTCGCACCTTTGGCCGTTGTTCGCAGTTGGCGGCAGTCCACTCACGCGGCTCGACCGGGTACTTCTTCGACGGGTATCACAGTCCGGGGGGCGGGCAGACTCGTGCCGCCGTGCCCGGGTAGACAGACCACCGCGACCAGCGATGCTGATGCCGCTATAGAGATCGAGCGTCCGGTCCGGGTGCTGTATCGAGGGGTGCGGCGCCATCGCTATCACCGCATGGACGTGAGGAGCCTGCTGCGTAGGTACGCCAGGATCTCGTCCCGAGCTTGCACGGTCGGGTGCCCTTCCTCGTCTACGAAGTGGGCGGTCACCACGCTGTGTGGGGTCTCGACCGTGTCGCGGAAGAACGGGGGCGGCTCCGGGTTGGCGTACTCGCCCGGGATTACGCGGCCGTCGAAGCGGTCGCCGAGGAGTTGGCGGTAGGCGGCGAAACGTTGGGCTGTGCACCACTTGTCGCCCTCGAAGCGGTAGGCGAGCGCTTGGAGGTCGTCGCGTTCGAAGCGTCGCTTGATTGCGGAGGCGTCGTCGGGGGACAGCTCCAGGGCGGCCGGGTTGTCCAGGGGGAGTGAGGGGTGGTTGACGACCGGGGCGATGACGGAGGGTTCGAGAGTCATCGTGAGTGCGAAATTGCCGGTGAAACACATACCGATCGCGCCGACACCCGGACCGCCGCACTCTTCGTGTGCGACCCGCGCCAATGCTCGCAGCCACACCGCGATCGGGCTGGTCTCCCCGCCGCCGAAGGCGCGGAACTCCTTGCTGATACACGCCCGTCTCGTGATCCGGTCCCCGAGTTCGACGGTGGGGTATGCGCCGTCGACCCCGAACAGCGACGGCATGTACACCGTGAATCCGGCATCGCGCACCCACCGGGCGAGTCGCACCACGTCGGGGCTGATGCCGGGCATCTCCGGCATCAGGATCACCGCCGGACCGGACCCGGCCACGTAGACGGTCTTCTCCGCGCCCTCCAGCGAAACCGCCCGTCGGGCAAAGCCATCCAACACACTGTCATCCCCAGGCTGCACGATGGACCCTTTCTCGAACTGGCGCACTGTCATTCACCATCCGGCGCGGGCAATTGTCAAGACCGCTGAATCGGTGCTCGGTTTCGGCATGATCGGATCGTGGACGTTCGATTCGGAGCTGGCACCTATCGCGACTGATGTGGCCCCCTGGAACTGATCCGCGCTTGCGAGAGCTGAAGCAGAGTGATCATCGGGAGGTTGCACCGATCGCCGCGATCACCCGGGTCAGATCGGTACGGTCACCATCAACGGTGCACCGATCGGATTCGACGATCCCTTCGGGGGCTTCAAGGCCAGCGGGATCGGCCGGGAGTACGGAGCCGTGGGTCTGGGCCAGTACACCGAATACCAGACCATCACCGTCTGACACCGCTGGTAGGGTGGTCACGTGCTCACCGAGGAAGTCGACAGAATCTAGCCGCCCAGTCGAAGGCGGCGCTTCCCATCGCACATTCTCCCTCGGTGTCTTCGAACGGCCCGAGACATTCTCGCCTTCGCCTGCCTCCGCAAAGTTCCGAAATCACGCGCGCCGACGGTCACCTCGACCACGGCGTGAAACTTGCGGCCGCTCGTTCGCGAGCAGGAAAGAGTCGACGACCCATGTCCACCCCCATGTCCGCTGCGATCACCTTGCAGAATCTGTCCTTCGAATGGCCCGACGGCACCGTCGCGCTGTCCGGGCTCAACGGAACGTTGACCACCGGGCGTACCGGTCTGGTCGGCCGCAACGGCGCCGGGAAATCGACGCTGTTGCGGCTGATCGCCGGAATCCTGATGCCGACGTCCGGGCGCATCGAAACCACCGGTGCGGTGGGTTACCTCCCGCAGACCCTCACCCTCGGCCGCGAGGCCACCATCGCGCAATTACTCGGTATCGCTGGCCAACTCGCAGCCCTACACGCGATCGAGTCCGGCGAAACCGCGGACGAGCACTTCGAGACGATCGGCGACGACTGGGACATCGAATCCCGCGCTGACGAGGCGCTACACGAAATCGGTTTCAGCGCAGGCGATCTGGACCGCAAGGTAGGGGAGATCTCGGGTGGTGAAGCCGTGCTCGTCGCGATCACGGGACTGCGGATCCAGCGCTCCCCGATCACCCTGCTCGACGAGCCGACCAATAACCTCGACCGCGAAACCCGGGCCAAGCTGGCCGAATTCGTGGATTCGTGGCCGGGCACCCTCGTCGTGGTGAGTCATGATCTCGAATTGCTCGAGCGGATGGATGCCACCGCGGAATTGCGTAGCGCGGCGCTGGAGGTGTTCGGCGGGCCCTACAGCGTCTGGAAACAGTACGTCGAACAGGAGCAGGCGGCGGCCCTACAGGCGGCTCGGACCGCTGAACAGGCGTTGAAGGTCGAGCAGCGGCAGCGGATCGAGGCCGAGACCAAGCTCGCCAGACGTGAGCGCACCGCCCGCGCGACACAGCGGGACGGGGGGATTCCGCGGATTCTCGCGGGCAACCGGGCCAGCAGGGCGCAAGGGTCGGCCGGGGCCATGCGCACCACTCTCGATGCGAAAGTCCTTGCGGCCCGGGACATCCTGGATGCCGCGTCCGCTCGGGTCCGCCGCGACGAACACATCCATCTCGAACTGCCCGATCCGGATGTGCCGCGCAGTCGCCGCATTGCGGAACTGAGCGACGGTGACCGGCGCGTCGTCATTCAGGGCCCGGAACGCGTCGCCCTGATCGGCCCCAACGGTGCGGGCAAGTCGACGCTGATCGAGAACCTGCTCGCGGGCCGCCACCCGGAACGCGGCACCCTGTTCACCGATCGGGTGGGATATCTGCCGCAACGTCTGGACAGCCTGGACGAGCAAGCCAGCGCGCTCGACAACGTCCACGCGGTGGCCACCGCCACCGCGCCCGCCACGATCCGCAATCGGTTGGCCCGCTTGCTGCTCCGCGGCAGCAGTGTGGAACGGCCCGTCTCGACGCTGTCGGGCGGTGAACGCTTTCGCGTGTCGCTGGCGCGCTTGTTATTCGGCGACCCGCCGGCGCAGCTGCTGATTCTGGACGAGCCGACCAACAACCTCGACATCGCCAGTGTCGAGCAGCTGGTCGAAGCTCTCGCCGACTATCGTGGCGCGATCCTGGTGGTCAGCCACGACTACCCGTTCCTGCGCAGGATCGGGATCGACACCGTCGTGGAGCTCGAACGCAGCGGCCGCATCCAGCAGCGCGGCGCCCTGTAACCGCGTCCGGCTCCGGGCACACGCAGTGCCCGGAGCCGGATATCGACTGCACGGCAGGGGGTTCTGCGCCCCTCACAGACGGTCGGCGTCGATGATCGCCTGGGCGAACGGGTGCGGCGCTTCCTGCGGGACGTTATGCCCGATGCCGTCGAGGATGCGGTGCTCATGTTTGCCGGTGTACTTGGCGGCATACGGTTTTCCGTCCTTGGCCGCACCGTCGAAGTCGCTGCCGATGGTGATGGCGGGCACGGTGATGGCCGGTCCGGTGGCGAGTTGCTGTTCGTAGGCGTCGTATTGCGGTTCGCCCGGTGCCAGGCTCAGCCGCCACCGGTAGTTGGAGATGACGATGTCGACGTGGTCGGGATTGTCGAAGGCGGTTGCGCTGCGGTCGTAGGTGGCGTCGTCGAAATTCCATGCCGGGGAGGCACGCTGCCAGATGAGCTTGTTGAAATCGTGTCGGTTGCGGTTGTAGCCGAGGCGGCCGCGTTCGGTGGCGAAGTAGTACTGATACCACCAGCCGAGTTCGGCTTCGGGCGCCAGCGGCTGCTGCTGTGCGGCCTGCTGGGTGATGATGTATCCGCTCACCGCGACCATTGCCTTGACGCGTTGCGGCCACAGTGCGGCAATGATGTCGACCGTGCGTGCGCCCCAGTCGAATCCGCCGAGGACGGCCTTGTCGATGTGCAGGGCATCCATGAAGTCGATGATGTCGCGCGCGATGGCCGACTGCTGTCCGTTGCGCACGGTCTGCGCGGACAGGAAGGTGGTCTCACCGTAGCCGCGCAGGAACGGGACGAGCACCCGGTATCCGGCCGTGGCCAGCAGCGGGCCGACATCGGCGTAGCTGTACGCGTCGTAGGGCCAGCCGTGCAGCAGGATCACGGGTTGCCCGGTGGCGGGCCCGAATTCGGCGTAGGCGACGGAGAGGACACCGGCGTCGATCTTCTTGATGGGGCCCAGGCTGGTGTTGGCTCCCGATCCCGCCCGCAGGGCCGCGCCTGGCGTTGCGGTCGCGGGCGTGGAGGAGGAGTCCGTGGAGCAGGCGCTGAGGGTAGCCGCGGCCAGGACCGCCGCCAGCACTCCACTGAAAATTCGTCGTCGGTTGATGTCCATGCCATCGACGCTAGGCAGCGCACCGGCGGCGCCGCGTGCGTCGGATGACGTAATCGGTGTCGGTCGGTTCCACCGGCAACCGGTTGATCAATCGGCCGCGTCCGAGGTCGGCAGCAGCGCTGCGAGGTCCCCGCGTGAACTGATGCCGAGCTTCGGGAAGATGCGGTGTAGGTGGGTGCTGACGGTCCGGTGCGACAGGTACAGCCGCTGCCCGATCTCCCGATTGGTCAGCCCCTGTGCCGCCAGTTGCGCGATGCTCAGCTCGTGCGGGGTGAGCCGTTCCCGGGCGTCCGGGTCGCGATTCGGGCTGGATTCTCCCGCGCTACGCAGCTCCAGGCGGGCCCGTTCACTCCACGCGGCGAAGCCGAGGGCGTCGAAAATCTCTCGGGCCATGCGCAAATGGGTACGGGATTCAACGACGCGGCGCTGTCGCCGCAGCCACTCGCCATAGGCCAGATGCAGGCGGCCGCGTTCGGCGGGCCAGCCGGTGAGATCCGCCGCCAGTGCGGCGGCGAACAGCTCCCCGGCCTTGTCACCGGCGAGAACCGCTCGGGCGTAACGCATTCCGATGTGCAGAGCGGGCGATGACGTGGACGCCGCCGTCGGCTCCAGTTCGCGCAGTAGGTCCGCCATGGCGTCGGTTCGCCCGGCGCGGACCGCGGCCTCGGCGAGTTCGGCGAGGAAATACGCACACAACGCCGGTGAATGCGACGGGTCGCGCGGATTGTGGATGCGGGCCAGATCGGCGTAGGCGTCATCGAATCGGCCCTCGCCGAGCGCGATGAGCGCCCGGGTGAGCTGCACGGTGGCCAGCACGGGGCGCGCGCCGGCAGCCAGTCCGATCCGTTCGGCGTCGGCCGTGAGCGTCGCGGCCTGCGTGTAGTCCCCACGCAGAGCCGCGATTTCGGCCTGCACCGTGGTGACGGTCGCATGCATGAAAGGCTGCCCGGTTTCCCGGGCGAAGGCCTCGGCCTCGGCTGCGATGGGCGCGGCGGCGGCGAGGTCACCGACCCGGGCCAGGCTCCAGGCCTGGATCGCGAGTGCCCGGGTCAG
Organism: Nocardia sp. NPDC004278; assembly: GCF_053602975.1. NCBI lineage: Bacteria > Bacillati > Actinomycetota > Actinomycetes > Mycobacteriales > Nocardiaceae > Nocardia > Nocardia sp. NPDC004278. The sequence goes on along the minus strand of NZ_JBSGEQ010000021.1, from coordinate 8,168 downwards.
CAGCCCCAGTTGGCCGGCGGAACGGAATCCGGGTGCGGCCGCGCCGGCGAAGTGTGCCGCGAGGTCGAAAGCGCCGACCTGATAGGCCGCGCTGCTGAGAAAGTGATCGGCCGCTGCATCGCGCCCCGTGGTCGCGGCCAGCACACGCAGGTGGCCGAGGACCTGTTCTCCGCGCTCGAACGGGGCCACGATCGAGTCGATCGCGAGCTTGCGCGGATCACCGTCGGGGATGCCGACGGTGTCGGCGACCGCGAGCACCGCGCGTCGGATATCGGGCCCGGGTTCGGACCAGAAGCACCGCGCTGCCGCACCCCACAGGATCCGCAGCGCGGCATCCGGAAACCCGTCGGCGGCGACGGAGGTCGCGAGCGCGGCCAGTTCACCGATGTGCGAAGGATTGTCGCGCATTCCGTCCTCGAACCCGCTGAGCACCCACTTCGCGGTCGCCTCCTGCCCCGCCGTGAGGGGGAGCGTGCGCGCGGCGCCGACCAGCCGTTCGACTGTGTCGCGGTGACCGGAGTCGACGGCCAGTTCGGCGGCGCGCAGCAGGCGATCCGCGCGTCGACCGGGGGTGACGCTCAGGGCCGCGGCGCGTTCCAGCGCCGCGACCGCGCCGCCGCGGTGCCGGGACCGTTCGGCGGCGTCCTCGAGGGCCGCGGCCACGTCTTCGTCGGCGCCAGCGGTTCCCGCCGCACGATGCCACACCTGGCGTTCCGGCAACTCACCGAGTGTTTCGGCGAGTGCCAGGTGAGCGCGGCGGCGCTCCGCGGCGGTCGCCGCTGCCGCGAGGGCCGACCGAACCAGCGGATGGCGGAAGGTCACCGTGCCGGAACCGACGCTGATCAACCGGGCCGCCACGGCAGGCGCGAGCACCTCGGATGTCACCGCGGATTGCAGGAGGATCCCTGCGGCAGTGAGTGTTTCGGCGGCCGAGTGGCCGTCGTTGAGGGCCGCGACGAGCATCGCGGACCGGGTCGGCCCGGGCAGTGCGGCGCCGCGCGTCGAGAAGGCCTGTTCGAGACGTTCGGTCAAAGGCAGCGCCAGGGCGGTGTCGGTGAGATCCGCTACGGCCATCGGCAGTTCGGTCAGCGCCAGCGGGTTGCCGTGGGCCTCGGCGAGCACCCGGTGGCGGACCTGAGCGGGCAGCTCCGGTGCGGTGCTGTCGAGCAGTGCGTTCGCATCGTCCTCGGGCAGCGGGCCGAGCCGCATGACGGTCAGTCCGGCATCGCGCAGCGGTGAGGTCGTACCGACACGCAGGGTAGCGAGCATGGCAACGGGTTCGGAGTCGATGCGGCGTGCGACGAAGGCGAGGACTTCGGCGCTGGCGAGATCGAGCCAGTGCACGTCCTCGGCGACAACCAGTGCCGCTCGGTCGGCCGCGGTATCGGAGAGCAGGGTCAGGGCGGCGAGCCCGACCAGGTGGATGCTCGGCTCGTCGGTGGCATCCGACATGCCCAAGGCGGTCGCCAGCGCGTCGAACTGACGCGGCGGCAGGGCGTCGAACTCGCGGCGCAGCGGGTACAGGAGTCGATGCAGTCCGGCGAAGACGAGATTGCGTTCGGCTTCCACTCCGGCGGTTCGCAGCACCCGCAGCCCCGCGACGGCCGCGGCGGCGGCGGTCTGCTCGACGAGCGTCGACTTCCCGATCCCGGGTTCGCCTTCGATCAGGATGCCGCTCCGGTCGCCGGGGCCGTCCACGAGGGCGGACAGGTCTTTCAGTTCGGTATCGCGTCCGAACAACGGCATGGTGCGGAATCCTCCTCCGAGCCCCGAGAGGCTATGCGGGTCCCGCGGAGACCCTACCGAAACGGGATTACGTCAACACAGCGTCATCTGACAGATTCGGCGCCATGCCGACGGCGGCGAAGGTATTTCCATGGCTACCGTCCGTTTTCACCTGATGTCCACGCTGTCTCCCGCCGAGGTCATGCACGTGCTCACCGACTTCGGGCCCACCCGTCCCGAGGTGTGGCCGAGCATCGACGCCGAACACTTCGTCGTCCACGACCGCGGCGACACCTGGGCCGAGGTCACCGAGGGCACCGCCGCCGCGTGGGAACGCGCCCGCTACGACTGGGATCCGGCCGGTGACACCGTCACCGTCACCACGCTGGATTCCAAGCTCTTCGGCGCGGGCGGTGGCTGGGTCTTCCGAATCACACCGGATCTGCCCGGCTGCCGCGTCGATGTCGAACTGACCCGGACCCCTCAGGCGTTCAAGAGCAAGATCCTGGCGGCACTGCTGCCTCTGGTCGGGCCGTCCGCGCTGCGCAAGTCATTCGTCGGCCCGCTGCGGGCGGCGTGATGTCCACACCGCCTTCGATCCGCGAGACCCTCGTGCCCGGCACCCACACCTTCGACTCCGACGGCATCTCCCAGCGGTATCACGTGTACGGCAGTGGGCCCGTCTGCGTTGCCCACCCCGGCGGCCCCGGGATCTTCTGGGACTACCTGCGCATGCCCGCCCTGGAGGAACACCTGACCATGGTGTACGTCGAGGCGCTCGGCACCGGCGAATCCGGCCGCCTGCCCACCCATCCGCACGGCTACACCCGCGAGCGCTACAGCCGCGCGCTGCAACGGCTGATCGACCACCTGGGCGTGCCCGAGGTGTATCTGCTCGGCCACTCGCACGGGGCGTTCGTCGCCGCCTATCACGCACTGCACCGACCGACCGGGGTCGCGGGCGTGGTCCTGTACGAGGGCGCACCTGTCACCGGCCCCGAACACGGGGCCGAAGCCACGCGCCGAATCCAGGAGTTCGCCGCCGCGCACGCGGACCGGCCCGAACTGGATGAGGTACTCGCGGCATTCGCTGCCATGCAGGCCATTTCGAGCGACGAACAGACCCTCGCCGTCGCGCGCGGCATCCTGCCGTCCTACTTCGCCGACTACTGGGGAAATGAACAGCGGTGGGCTGGCTTCCGGGCAGGCCTGCGGGCGAGCTATATCTCGGGACTGGACGCGGACCTGTCTCCCGATCTCATCGATGACCGCGCCGATCTGCCGAACCTGACCGTCCCGGCCCTGGTCATCGTGGGCCGCCACGATGTCATCTGCGGGCCGCGCTGGGGACGGGAACTGCACGAACTGATCCCCAATTCGCGACTGGTCGTTCTGGAACACAGCGGGCACATGGGGCATCTGGAAGAACCCCAGCGCTTCGACTCCGCGGTCCGGGAATTCGTCTTCGCACCCAAGGAGTGATCGATATGTCCCCGTTTCGCGCGTTCCGATGGGGCGAGCAGCGCAGTGTGGCAACGGTTTTCGCGGGTACGGCGGCGCTGTGGATCTGGGCCGAGCTCGCGGTACTGCACGGGCGGGGACCCACCGTACCGGATCTCATCGGCTAGCGATTCCACTGCCTTTGTTCATTCACACCGATCGAATGGAAGAGTTTTTATGAACACCACTGCGGTACAGCCTGTTTCGACGTCCGAACGTTCGTCGATGATCCGCCTGTATCTGGTCCGCGGCTTCCTGGCGATAGTGTGGGCAATCGCCTTCGCCGCGGCCCACGACCCCCTGAACGCCGTCGCGCTCACCCTCCTGATCGCCTACCCCCTGATCGATGCGGTGTCCTCCGCCATCGACTATCTCGCGGTGCCGGACGGCTCCGAACGCCGCGTGACCGCCCTCAACGGCGCACTGAGCACCCTGGTCGCCCTCGCCCTCGGCATTGCCGGAACCATTGGCGGTGTGGCCGCGGTGCTGGCCGTATTCGGTATCTGGGCAACGATATCCGGTGCGGCTCAACTGGCCGTCGGCCTCTACCGCCGCGGCCCCACCCTGGGCAAGCAATGGCCGACCCTGATCTCCGGCGGCCTATCCTTCCTGGTCGGCGCCGTCTACGTCAGCCAAGCCATCGGCCCCTCCCCATCTCTGGATGTCCTGTCCGTCTACGCCACCGGCGGCGGCATCTTCTTCATCGCACAAGCCGCACTGCTGGTTTGGAAGTCGCGGTCCCAGCGGACGACCGGACCGGCGTAGAACACCTCCCAGTCACGGTCAGCTGTTCGGCCCCGGCTGGACTGATAAAGCCCAGCGCGAGAACGCATGAGGTGGATCCGACGGTCAACCAGTCGAGCATCGCCTGTATACGATCGGGCGGCTTCGGCTGCCGATCAGGCGGAGTATCGGCGGCGTAGGCAGGTCTGTGCCGGTAGACGACGATATGGCTTTGACGAGAGGCGGCCAACTCCCCGGCCCGTCGGTGAGCCGGGGAGTAGCCGTGGCGGTGTCCAGTGGCGTCGGAACGGAGCGAGCGGCGCATCGCCGAGATTCGGGCCGGAGACGGTGCCAGGTGGGCGAGTCGGCTGGCACCAGATAGAGCCCCGCCTCTGGTGATTCGGAGGCGGGGCGCAACCGGACCCCGGACGCTATCTGGATTACCCGCCTTACTTCTCCAGCTTCTCCAGCATCCAACTGCCGACGGCGTACATGTCATCAGCGGGGATGGCGCGCGTGTAGTGCAGGGCCGGGGTTATCCAGCGGATCCGACGCCATCCACTGGCCGGACGGATGACCCACCAGCCGTACTCGCGGTAAGGATTCCACTGGTTCTCGCCGGTGTAGCCGGGCTCGCGGGGGACACGCCTAAACCGGTAGTACAGGTTGTGACGCAGCCTAAACCAGCGGCCCTGCCTGGTCGGGCCGCTGCTGATATGGAGCAGCTTCATCGGGGCCAAATCTAGCACTGGATGAAGGTGGCTATGGTCCCGTTGCGGCCCTCATCGGTCCCGGTGTCCCAGGTAGCCCGCATGACGATCTTGCCCTGCCACACGCCGGGTACGCAGTCCAACGCCATCGCGGCGACGTTGAGGTGCGGGTTGGGGATTTGCGTGGAAACGGCGGGCTCGCCCTTCGGTTGCGGGTTGCTGGTGCCCGACCGATGCCATAGCCGCAACTCGATACGGAACGCGATCGGGGCAGGGGTGCATTTCACCACTCCGCCTACGACGACGGCGTCGTGCAGCACGTACGGCTCCTTGTTGAACGCGAAGGTGCAGACACCGCCAGTGGCCTGCGCGACCGGCGTGGTGGTGAGCGTCTGCACGCCGAGCAATGCGGCGCTGACAGCGACAACTGTGACGGCTGCCCGAATCACGTTGAATCTCATAGATATCCCTCCATTACCTACTACTCCCGCACCCCACGGGAGAGATCAGAACCGCCTCGAACGAGGCGCCCTACCGCTCGACATATGCGGCGGGCCGCAGCACCCCCGCGTCGATCAATGTCCAGACAGCCTCATGTTTTGCGCCGCATGAGTCTGCGTCGCAGTTGATGCGCTGACGGAATACGCGGCGCGCTTCATCGACGCTGTACGGATGATCCGGCGCACGGTGGCACTGGTCGCGAGCGATGCGCGCGAGTATCTCCGCGCTGGGACGCTCACCGTCGACGTGCACCGGGCGGTCGACGAGGTACGGCAGTACGTAAAAGAGCACGACGCCCAACGTCAAAACCCCGGCGACCGTGCCGCATACAAGTCCGGTCGTCGACACGGCTAGTCAACCTCCGTGTCGTCGATCGAGATCGGCTCGACCGTGATCACTGCGTGTTCGTCGATCTCGTGGTGGTCATCCAATTCGAACGCGAACGTCTGGCCGACATACCCGCGGTCGTCAACTGGCGCCCACGATCCGTCGTCGTGCTGCAACCAGCCCGCCGGTCGGCCGATTCTGTCGTTGGCGTCGCGCAGCGCGAAAACCAGTGCGCCGCTTGCACGCTCGATAGCGGCTGTGCAGTAGCGGCAAATGCCGGTGTTCGGCTCGGCATCCTCATAGGAGCAGCGGGGGCAGCGTTTCGCTGTCGGCTCACCGAGCGCCATGACGCACCCCCTCGTGTGTTTCATGCTCGGGCGCAGGCAGACGTGCCCACTCGCGGACCGCGTCCGCGAACAGCTCGACCACATCGCCCGGTGCACCGCAGTAGGTACCGGGCGGGCCGACGAAGGGATCGCGTTGCGGAAGTTGTGAAAGCGCCGAGAATTCGGCGTATTCGTCGTCTGACCCCATGCCTTTGCCCTCCAGCTCGTCATTGATGAGCACCCGACGCCGAGGGCTTCAATGGCACCGACCGCGGGGCTCACATCGCGGTCGGGATGCCGGATAAGGGGGTTTGGGTTTCGGTCATCACCCGGCGTCGGGGCTACTGCAAGCCTCACGCCGTGGGTGGGAAAGTGTCTGTGTCACTTCCGGAATCAGTTCACCGAAAGTGCCACAAAAGTATGTGATGAGCTACGAATTCAGTACTCGAGACGGACCAGCGCGGCCAGCTCGCGCATTTCATCGGTGAGGGTGCGATGTTGCTGGACGATCGTCCCGAGGATGTCACGCGCATAGCGCTGCTGCGCAAGCCATTCCGGTGCCGCCGTGCGGAGTTGCTGCAACGTGTGCATAGCGTCGCCGTACTGGCGCAACTGGGTGTGCGCGTTGGCAACGTCGAGCCGATGCCGGAGACGACCGGCCGCGGTCGGCGAGAGTACGGCTGTCGGAAGGCGTTCCGCGATGGCGAGCGTCTTGCTCGGCTGCTCGGCGATTACTGCGCATTCGCCGGTGATCTGCGCGACTGTGACAGGTCCGAACAATCTGTTTGGATTTGGGTCATACAGCACCTCGCGGCCGATACGGTCGGCCGCTGCACGCGCCAAGCTCAACGCATCCTCGGTCTCGCCGGGTGAGTTGTCGCGTACGCCAACGTTTGCGACGTACAACCACAGCCGACCCCACAGCGCGAGCTGTGAAACCGTAGCGCGCGAGAACCGCGGCTCGATGTCGTCGGCCCACTTCACTGCCAAATCGCGCGCAATGTCGAGCCTGCCTTGACGGAGGGCGGACCAAACCAGAACATTCACCGAACCGACCGCTATTCCGCGATCAGGGGCGGCATCGATGGCTTGGTCCAATGTCATTGCCGCAATATCGAATTGCCGATTCTGCGTCAGCATCCAGCCGGTCATACTGAGTAGGCGGGCGCGTATCGCGCGGCCTTCATGATCTGTGAGAGCCTCGGCATCGCGCAGCAGCGCGGGGAGCACTGCCGAGATCTCTCCGTATCGGTGCTCGTCGATCATCGGCATCAGTGCCTCGTACGCGGCGTGCACGCCCGCGTTCGTCGGCTGCTCGTCGACAGTGTCGTTCGCGTCCAGACCGGCGAGTGCTCGACGCACAGGCTCCCAGATATCCGACGTTCCGGCGTCGGCATATTCGGCGTCGGCTTGTCCAGCCTGAAGCGTCGACGTACGCGTCCGGAGCGCGATAGCGAGCTTCCGTAATGTTTCCAAACGGACATTTGCCCGGTCGCCCTGCTCGAGCTTCCGAATCAACGACAGCGAAACGCCAGAGTTGCTTGCCAATTCGCGCTGACTCAACCCGCGCCGCTTCCGCGTTGACTTAAGTCGGTCCCCAAGATCCGCGCTCATGTACACCACGCTACGGCTGTTTCGCAACCACGTCACTGGGTCGGTCTGTTAGTCCTCGGGCAGTCGAGGTTTTTGGACGCCATCCACAGGCGCCGTTGAGATCTCCGGTGACGACGCCTGGCATTGTTCTCTCCCCCTGGCCACGAATCTTCGCACCTTCCCTGGGAAGTCGCGGCCTCGTCGGCAGTACCTGAGGCCGCGAAACAGCGCCCCTGGGAGTCGGGGCTGCACACCGACGCGGGGGCGAACTACCGTGCAGGTTCTATTCACATTACGAAAGGTTCGAAGCCATGTTGTTCATCTCGATGGCTTTAGGGTTGTTCGGCCCACTGCTGGTACCCACAGGAAGCTCGGACTGTTGGATGGACAGCACTGCTCCCAGGTGCTGGCCCCACTAGATTGATTCTCGCAACTGGGTGGGCGGAATTGTCGCTCACCCCAGTTGCCTGTCCCCGACTTGCGCGCTAGGCATCACACCACCCTGTGCCCTGCGCGCGGCTCGTCTGGCAATCGAGTTACCGGACACAGCACCGGCGCTGCACGGCGGTGGTGGACATGCCGGACTGATGTCGGCTCGCAACTGCACTGACACCACCACGCGAACACTCGCTCTTCGGCATTTCCGTACGCCGCAGGTGCCGAGGTGTACTAGGTCGTGTCTCCTAATGATTTGAGCCATTCCACGATGAGGGCCAGGACGAATCCGGCGCGGTAGGTGATGGCCAGCTTGTCGAAGCGGGTC